>JALVNE010000054.1 GCA_027026755.1 Sedimenticola sp.
TCCATGTGCATGAATCACCTGGTGCTGCCGGCAAGCTATCCCGACCCCCGGGTGAACCTGTATTACTGGCTGCTGTGGGGGCGGCGGCTGATGATCGGCCTGATCATTCTCGCCGGCTACAGTTTCTACGCCTTCCTGGAACACCGCGCCGGCCTGGCCCAGCTGGGGCTGATTTCCTTCGTGGCCGTGGCCCAGTTCCTGCCCGGCATCGTGGGCCTGCTGTACTGGCGCCGCGCCACCCGGGAAGGGGTCATCGCCGGACTGCTGGCCGGCATCACCATCTGGGCCTTCACCCTGCTGGTGCCCATGCTGCAACATTCCGGTTTCATCGAGAACGCCTATCCCATATCCCGCTGGCAGGAAATGCTGGGGCTGGATCACTGGAGCTTTGCCACCTTCTGGTCCCTGAGCCTCAACAGCCTGCTGTTTGCCATGGTTTCCCTGGCCAGCCGCCAGCGCAATGAGGAACAACAGGCCGCTGCCAGCTGTTGCAGCAGCGTGTTCGTGCCTCTCACCGGGGTGGTCACCGCCCGCTCCCCGGAAGAGTTCAAGAAGGAATTGGGCGTATTGCTGGGACGATCAACGGCGGAAAAAGAGGTGAACCATGCCCTGGCCGACCTGGGCATGTCCCCCACGGAAACCCGGCCGGCGGAGCTGCGCCGCCTGCGTGAGCGCATCGAGCGCAACCTGTACGGCCTCATCGGGCCGCAGATGTCTCATCTCATCGTCAACCAGAAACTGGCCCTGGACCCGGAAGCCAGGACAGCCCTGGCCGACTCCATGCGCTACGTGGAAGAGCGGCTGGCCCATTCCCGCTCGGTGCTCCACGGCCTCACCCGGGAACTGGACAACCTGCAGCGCTACCAGCGGCAGATCCTGGAGGACCTGCCCCTGGGGGCCTGCGCCCTGGGCCAGGACGGGGAAATCATCATCTGGAACCAGGCCATGGAAGACACCACCGGCATCGACGCCGGCACCACCATCGGCCTTCCCCTGGCGCAGCTGCCAGCGCCCTGGAACGACCTCCTCGGCGGTTTTGCCCGGGCGGCAGACAATCACAGCTATCACCTGGAAGTTCGCTTTGCCGGCAAAACCCGCTGGTTCAACCTGCACAAGGCCGTCATCGAGGCCACTCAGATTTCCTCCACCTCGGAAGCGCCCGGCATGGTGATTCTGATCGAGGATCTGACCCAGATGGAGAACCTGGAGGCAGAACTGGCCCACAGCGACCGCCTCGCTTCCATCGGCCGCCTGGCCGCCGGCGTGGCCCACGAGATCGGCAACCCGGTCACGGGCATCGCCTCCATCGCCCAGAATCTCAAATACGAGGAAGAGCCCGCGGCCATCGAGCAAAGCGCCCGGGACATCCTCACCCAGACCAAGCGCATCACCGACATCGTCCAGTCCCTGATGAACTTCAGCCGCAGCAGCAGCGCCGACCGGCCCCGGGAAGACGTGCCCCTGCAGGAAATTCTGGAAGACGCCCTGGCCCTGGTACAGCTCATGCACAAGCACGATGGCCTGGATTACCACATCGACTGCGATCCCGGCATCGTCCTGCGGGCCGACCGCCAGCGGCTCTCCCAGGTTTTCGTGAACCTGCTCGACAACGCCAGTGACGCATCGAGCAAAGGCGACAGTATCCGCGTCATCGCCCGCCAGGACGCCCGGCAGGTCAGTATCGAGGTCATCGACCAGGGCAGCGGCATTCCCGATCATTTCCGCGACCAGCTGTTCGAACCTTTCGCCACCACCAAGCGCACCGGCAAGGGCACGGGACTGGGACTGGCACTGGCAAGAAACATCATCCTGGATCACAATGGCGACATTGAAATCGACTCGGCGCCCGGCAGGGGCACCCGGGTCATCATCCGTTTTCCCAGGCCGCAATGAACCGCATACTCATCGTAGAAGACGAACAGGTCATCCGTGACGCCCTGAGCAAGCTGCTCAAGCGAAACGGCTACGACGTGAGCGCGGTGGACTCGGTCGAATCCGCCCTGAAAGCCCATGAGCTGGCGGACTTTCACCTGCTCATCGTGGACATCCGCCTGCCGGGCAAGCCCGGCACGGAACTCATCAGCCTGGCCAGCCCGGTGCCCGTGCTCATCATGACCAGCTACGCCAGCGTATCCTCCGCCGTGGAAGCCATGAAACAGGGCGCGGCGGACTATATCGCCAAGCCTTTCGATCACGAGGAACTGCTGGTGGTCATCACCCAGATCCTCAAGCAGCACCGCCAGGAACGCGCCCGCCAGGCCCTGGAACAGGACGTGGCCGAAACCTGGCCCACGGACGGCATGATCGGCGAGAGCCCGGCTATGCAGGCCGTATTCCAGGACATCCACAAAGTCGCCCCCACCACGGCCAGCGTGCTCATCCTGGGCGAATCCGGCACGGGCAAGGAGCTGGTGGCCCGCGCCATACACAGCCACAGCCCGCGCCGGGATGCCCCCTTTGTCACCGTCAACTGCGCCGCCATCCCGGAAAACCTGGTGGAATCCGAGCTGTTCGGCCATGTGAAGGGCGCCTACACCGGCGCCGAACAGGCGCGCATGGGCCTCATACAGTCCGCCGATGGCGGCACCCTGTTCCTGGACGAGATCGCCGAGCTACCCCTGTCCATACAAGCCCGTCTGCTGCGCGTGCTGCAGGACGGCGAGCTGCGCCGGGTGGGCTCGGAAAAGACCCTGCGGGTGGACGTGCGCATCCTCGCCGCCACCAACCGCGACCTGCAACAAATGGTGAATGAGGGCGATTTCCGCAGCGACCTGTTCTTCCGCCTGCACGTGGTGGAACTGCGCCTGCCTCCCCTGCGGGAACGCGGCGACGACCTGCTGCTGCTGGCGAATCATTTGTTACGAAAGACCTGCGGCCGCCTCAACCGTCCCTGCATGCAGTTCACCCCCGAGGCCATTGAAAGCCTCAGGGCCTACCACTGGCCGGGCAATGTGCGGGAACTGGAAAACGCCATCGAGCGGGCGGCCATACTCTCCGACAACGAACAGGTGACTGCCGCCTCCCTGGGCATACCCAGCTCATCCCCCGCCCTGCCTCCGGAAACTGACGACAGCCTTTCCCTGGAAGACTATTTCCGCAAGTTCGTCCTGGAACACCAGAACAGCATGACCGAAACCGAACTGGCGCGGCAGCTGGGCATCAGCCGCAAGACATTATGGCAAAAGCGGCAGCGACTGGGGATTCCGCGGCAGAAAAGCCGTTGAGCTACCTCAAGGGTAATGTCTCAGGGGTCGGAGTCAAATCACTCACGATCGTCGAACCTGCACAACATTCCCTGATTTGACTCCGACCCCTTATTTATGGCATTTCAGTGACTGCCGCCCTTGAGGGCGACCACCAGGCCTTCACAAACCTCTTTGGCATCACCAAAGATCAGGGAACAGTTGTCCTGATAGTAGAGCAGGTTTTCCACGCCGGAATATCCCGGGCGCATGGAGCGCTTGATGACATACACATTGCGGGCCTTGGCCACATCCAGAATGGGCATGCCGTAGATGGGGCTGGAAGGGTCGGTCTTGGCCGCCGGGTTGGTCACGTCGTTGGCGCCCACCACCAGCGCTACATCCGTGGTGGCGAATTCCGGGTTGATCTCGTCCATCTCCAACACATGATCATAGGGAATGTCGGCTTCCGCGAGCAGCACGTTCATGTGACCGGGCATGCGCCCCGCCACGGGATGAATGGCAAACTTCACTTCCACGCCGCGTTCTTCCAACAGCTCCATGAGTTCTTTCAGGGCATGCTGGGCCTGTGCCACGGCCATGCCATAGCCGGGCACGATGATGACCCGGTTGGCGTCTTCCATCCAGTAGATGGCATCCTCCACGGAAGCGGCCTTGACCCCTTTCTCCGCCGCCTGAGCCACGGCGCTGGGACCGCCTTCGCTGTCGCCGCCAAAGCCCCCGAACACCACGTTGATGATGGAGCGGTTCATGGCCCGGCACATGATGTAGGACAGAATAGCGCCGGAAAAGCCCACCAGGGCGCCTACGATGATGAGCAAGTTGTTGCCCAGGGTAAAACCCGTGGCCGCCGCCGCCCAGCCAGAGTAGCTGTTGAGCATGGAGATGATGACCGGCATGTCCGCCCCGCCAATGGGGATGATCAGGGTAAAGCCCAGGACGAAGGCCAGCAGGGTCATGAGCACCAGGGCCCAGGAGGCCTCGGTGGTGGCAAACACCACGGCCAGCCCCACGGTAATCAGGCCAAGCACGGCATTGAGGGCATGCTGCCCTTTGAAAATCACCGGGGCGCCGGAAATCAGCCCCTGGAGTTTGCCGAAGGCGATGACCGAACCGGAGAAGGTGATGGCGCCGATGACAATGCCGGCGGACAGCTCTCCCATGAGCACGGGATTGAGCAGGCCGGCCTGAGCCTTGTTCAGATAGGTGCCCAGGGCCACCAGCACCGCAGCCATGCCCACGAAGCTGTGCAGGGCCGCCACCAGCTGAGGCATGGCGGTCATCTGCACCCGGGCAGCCAGCACGGAACCGATGACCGCGCCCGCCACCACCCCGGCAATGATGAAACCATAATGCTGAACTTCACTGCCCAGCAGGGTGGCGCCAATGGCAATGGCCATGCCGGCCATGCCGAAGAAGTTGCCCTTGCGCGCGGAAGCCGGATGAGTCAGCCCCTTGAGGCCAAGTATGAACAATACAGCCGAAACCAGGTAAGCCAGGGCCTGAGCGTTTGCAGAGATCTCCATCATCGCACTCCCTTATTTCTTGTCTTTCTTCTTGAACATGGCCAGCATGCGGTTGGTGACCAGGAAGCCGCCAAACACATTGATGGAGGCCAGCAGCACGGCAAAGAAACCCAGGATCTCTGCCGTGGTTCCGGCGGATTCCGCGCCGGTGACCAGCAGGGCGCCGACGATGACGATGCCGGAAATGGCATTGGTCAGGGCCACCAGGGGCGTATGCAGGGAGGGGGTTACTCCCCAGATGACGAAATAACCAATGAAGCAGGCCAGTACGAATACATAAAGTGCGACCAGTGTGTCTGGCATTGTTCTAGTCCTCGGAAAATCAGTTTTCTGGGGTCAGCAGCGCGGCGGCCGTGATCTCGTCTTCGGCAAAGTCCTTGAACACCAGGCCCTCGTCCGTCTTGTCCACGATGATGTCCAGGAGATTGGCGATATTATGGGCGTAGAATGCACTGGCGTCCCCGGCCATCATGGACGGATAGTTGGTGAAGCCCACCAGGGTCACGCCATGCTTCTGCACCACCTTGTCCGCTTCCGTCAGGGGGCAGTTCCCACCGTTGGCGGCCGCCAGGTCCACGATGACGGAACCTTCGCGCATGCGCCTGACCACATCCTCGGTCACCAGCACAGGCGCGGGGCGGCAGGGTATCAGGGCCGTGGTGATGATGACATGGGCCTTGGCCAGTTCATCGGCCAGCAATTCCTGCTGGCGGGCTTTGGCCTCGTCGGAAAGCTCTTTGGCGTAACCGCCTTCTCCGGAACCTTCCTCACCGATATCCAGATCTATGGACTTGGCCCCCAGGGATTCGATCTGCTCGCGGGTTTCCGGGCGGATATCGTAGGCATAGACATCCGCGCCCAGACGGCGCGCCGTGGCAATGGCCTGCAGCCCGGCCACGCCCACGCCGAGGATCACCACCCGCGCCGGCTTGGCGGACCCGGCAGAGGTCATCATCAGGGGGAAGAAGCGTCCGTAACGCGCCGCCGCTTCGATCACTGCCCGGTAGCCGGCGATATTGCTCTGGGACGAGAGGGCATCCATGGACTGGGCGCGGGAAATACGGGGAATGCGCTCCATGGCCAGGGGGCGGATATTGCGCTCGAACATGGCCTTGAGGGTGCCGTCGTCCTCACAGGTTTCGATATGGCCGATGTACAGGGCACCATCCTTCATGGCGGCAATCTCCTCCTGGGAGGGCTTGCGCACCTTGGTCACGATATCCGCAGACAGGGCCGCGGCACGATCCACCAGGGCCACGCCTGCGGCTTCATAGTCATCATCGTGATAGCCGGCCGCCAGGCCCGCGCCCGTTTCCAGGCTCAGTTTGAAGCCCTTGTCAATGAGCTTCCTGGCGATATCTGGAGTAACGGCCACCCGGGCCTCGCCCGGCAGGCTCTCCTTGGGAATTCCGATATGCATAGTGTTCAGATTCTTGTCGTAGTTCGTTGTCTGTTCCCGCACAACTTGCGGAAATCCGGAATGTAATTTTGAATTATCCCATAATTTACCGGCACGGTGTCCCTGCTTGTGCAGGGAAATTCCCGTCAGGCTGCATGACGCCGCATCCACAGGAACAGCAGCAGGATCACTGCCAGCGGAAATACCACCACCAGCACCGGCGGCAGGTTCAGGGCCAGCACCAGGAAGGAAAAGCCGCGGCTGAACAGGTACAACAAGGTGCCGAGCATGGCGCCCCACAGCACCCGCTGCCCGGCAGACGTATTCCGTCCACTGCCCATGACCATGGGCATGGCGAGTATCAGCATGGCCAGGGTGGTCAGGGGCACGGCAATCTTGCTCCAGAAAGTCACCTCGTACCTCAGGGCATTCTGCTCCCGTGACTTCAGGCTCTGGATTTGCTCCCACAATCGCCAGGCCGGCAGCATGATGGGCTCGATGAACGCAATACTGAGTACGGACGGATCCACCACCGAACTCCAGGCCAGCGATTCTCTCTGCTCCACCCTGAGTCGGTCTTCTTCGACAAAGGTCTGCCGTACGCCTTCCAGCACCCAGCGTTCGTCACGGTATTCTCCCGAACCGGCCTTGATCAGCGCTTCCAGCCTGCGCTCTGCGTCGAAGCGATAGATGCTCACGTCCCGCAGCTCGCCCGCCGGCGTCACCCGGCGAATGTTGATCATGGTGTTGCCATCCTTTGCCCAGAAGCCATTACGGGAACTGAAGGTGATCTGTTTCTTCTGTTTCTCCAGCCGGTACTGGTTGCCGTACTGCTCCAGCACCGGACCGATGCCATCCCCCACCAGCACCACCAGCACCAACAACAGCAGGCCACCCTTGAGAACGGCTGCAACGATCTGCCCGGAAGTCATGCCCGCTGCCCGCATGGCGATCAGTTCCCCGGCAGACGCCATGCCACCGATACCCAGCAACGCACCAATGAGCGCAGACACGGGAAAGGCCTCGTAGAGAAAACGCGGCACCGAGCAGGCCGCCACGATCATGGCATCCAGAGTGCCATAGTCGCCTTTGCCCAGATCCTCGATCTCATCCACCAGGGTCAGTACGAACGTCAGCAGGGTAAGCACCAGTAGGGTCATCAGGGTGGCCTTGATGACGGTGGCAGCAATATAGCGGTCGATGCGCTTCATGACAGCCGCACTTTCCATTGCCGCCACAGGGGCGAATAGCCAAGGCTGTCCAGGCGCGTAATGACCAGGGCCAGCAACACCGCCAGCCCCGGCACCCACCAGGTTCCCATCCATTCCGGGGTAACGCCCTTGGCCATCCATTTCTCTGCCAGGCCGAGCAGATTCATGTAGATGGCGTAGATGATCACGGCCAGGGTGAGGCGGCCATAGACGCCCTGACGGGGCAGGGAACGGGCCAGGGGCACACTGAGCAGCATCAAGGCGAACACGGACAGGGGCGCTGAAAGTCTGTCCTGGAGTTCCGCCTTGAGCTTGATGTCATCACTGGCCATCAGCACCGCCGTGGGCAGGGCAGTTCGTGAAACCCTGGTGGCCTCGGTCGCCGCATCCGGCAGACGAATGCCGTAACGGTGGAAATCAGCGATGGAAACAAGGGTCTTGCCCGGATCCCCCTGGTAACGCTGGCCGTCCTCCAGCACCAGATATTTCCCTCCTCCCTCACCCGGTCCGGTCAGCCTGGCACGGCTGGCAACCAAAACACCGACTTCGCCATTCAACTGATAACGGATGAACAGATCCCGCAGGCCATCTCCCTGCCCGTCGGTGTGGCCCACGTAGATCATGAAACGCCCCTTGTCGAATTCGTTGAAGGCACCCGGCCTGAGTCCGCCGATGCGAAACTGTTTCTTTTCCTGTTGCTGCAGGTTGTCCGCATAGGCCTGGGCCTGGGGCATTACCACCAGTACCAGCACCGCCACCAGGGCCGCCAGGGGTAGAGCTGCGAGGAAGAACACCCGATACAGGCGCAGCAGCCCCGCGCCAGCACAGTTCAGCGCCACCATCTCGCTGTCCCGGTACATACGCCCCAGCACCCAGAGCACGGAGAAGAAGAAAGCCGGCGGCAGGATGAACCCCAGCAGTTTGATGATCTTCAGGCCCACCAGCACGCCCATGACCTTCATGCTGATGCTGCCCCCAGCCACCTGCCCCAGCAGCCGCACCAGGGAATTGGCCAGGATCAGAAGAAGCAGCACGCTCACGATGACCAGCAAGGCCCGAAACACCTCCCGGATGAGCATTCTGTCGATGATGGGAAACAGCAAGGGAAAGGCCCTGTGGGCAGCCTGGATTCAATGGGCGAATTCTACCCTCACGGACAAGCCCTGTCTTGCCTGTCCTGCAGGGTATCGAGGGGTCGGAGTCAAATCAAGGTCAAGTCTCATCCAAACAACCGCTTGGAGTGATTTGACTCCGACCCCGGGGCACGGGCATTTAGGGGTCGGAGTCAAATCAAGGCCAGGTCTCATCCAAACAACCGCTTGGAGTGATTTGACTCCGACCCCGGGGTACTAACAAGTCCATGCAGCAGGCAGGAATTGATTGTAAACTCTGCTCCTTGTCGCGAATAATAAACACGGAAACGCCATGCACTATCTGACCAAGACCACTGCAGCAGACAATCTCGCCAGCCAATGCCTGATCCTGGGCATCTTCGAAGGCCGGCAGCCGGGAAGCACCCTGGGTGAGCTGAACGCAAGGGCTGCCAGCGCCATCAAGGCTGCTCTGAAGAAAGGCGACATGACCGGCAAGTCCGGTCAGACCCTGATGCTTTATGCCGTGGACGGGATTGAAGCAGAGCGGGTGATGCTCATCGGCCTGGGCAAGAAAAAGTCCATGACCGCCAAATCACTGACCTCCGCCGTAGAGAACGCGGTAGCCCAGCTGAACGAAAATGCCGCCCGCGACTGTGCCATGGTACTGCCCCCAGAACTCGACACGGCATCGGCTGTCTATGCGGCTGTCCGCAGCATCGTCCTGGCCGCCGAGTCCCGGCTCTATCGTTTCGACCAGTGCAAGAGCAAGAAGGACCGCCCCCCCAAACCCCTGGGCAGGATGACGCTGGTCACCGGCTCGCGCCGCATGGCCAATACAGTGCGGAAGGCGCTGGCTCACGGGCAGGCCATTGCCTCGGGCATGAACCTGGCCAGGGATCTGGCCAACCTTCCCGGCAATATCTGCACCCCCAGCTACCTTGCCAGCCAGGCGAAGAAGCTGGGCAACAAGTCGGCCAAGATGAAAGTAAGCGCTCTGACGGAAAAGCAGATGGAGCGACTGGGCATGGGCGCCCTGCTCTCCGTTTCCAATGGCAGCCGGGAGCCGGCCAGACTCATCGTCATGGAATACCGTGGTGGCCCGACCAACAACCGCCCCCTGGTGCTGGTGGGCAAGGGCCTGACCTTCGATGCCGGTGGCATTTCCCTCAAGTCTTCGGCGAACATGGATGAAATGAAGTACGACATGTGCGGCGGCGCCAGTGTCATCGGCACCCTGCAGGCCTGTGCCGAGCTTGAACTGCCCATCAACCTGGTTGGCATCGTCCCTGCTTCCGAGAACCTGCCCGACGGCGCGGCCAACAAACCGGGAGACATCGTCACCAGCATGGCCGGCCTGACCATAGAGATTCTCAATACCGACGCCGAGGGCCGCCTCATCCTCTGCGACGCCCTCACCTACGCGGAACGCTTCAAGCCCGCCGCCGTGGTGGACGTGGCCACCCTCACCGGCGCCTGCGTGGTGGCCCTGGGTCACCATACCACGGGGCTGCTGGCCAACGACGACAAGCTGGCCGAGGAACTCTTCCAGGCCGGCGAGGCCATCAACGACCCCTGCTGGCGTCTGCCCATGAACGACGACTACCGCAAGCAGCTGGACAGCAACTTCGCCGACCTGGCCAATATCGGCGGCAAGGGTGCGGGCGCCATCACTGCCGCCTGCTTCCTCGGCGCTTTCACGGAAAAATACAAATGGGCGCACCTGGATATCGCGGGCACGGGCTGGAAGCACGGTGACAAGGGCGCCACCGGCCGCCCCGTGCCCCTGCTCATGCAGATGCTGCTTGCACGCTGCAAGCTGGTGGAATGACCCGGGTCGATTTCTATGTGCTGCAGCCGGGCAGCCGGGGCAACCGTTACACCCTGGCCGTGCGCCTCGCCGAGAAGGCCTGGAATGCCGGGCACCGCGTCCTCATCGCCACAGCCTCCAGTGAAGAGCTGCGCCACATGGACCGTTTG
Organism: Sedimenticola sp.; assembly: GCA_027026755.1. GTDB lineage: Bacteria > Pseudomonadota > Gammaproteobacteria > Chromatiales > Chromatiaceae > Thiolapillus. Next base: position 10,411 of record JALVNE010000054.1, read on the forward strand.
CTGTGGACTTTCCGCGACCAGAACTTCATCCCCCACGGCGTATTGGGAGAGGTGGATCCTTCCCTGAACCCGGTGTTGGTCACCGACCGCGAGGACCCCGGTGACGAGCACGATGTGCTCATCAACCTGCGCGCAGACATTCCCGACTTCTTCAGCCGTTTCGAGCGCGTGGCCGAATGCGTGGACCAGGAACAGATCCAGCTGTGCCGGGATCACTATCGCTTCTACCAGGACTGTGGCTACCAGCTGAACACGCACAAGATCAGCAACTGAGGCCCCCACCCCGTCAGCCGCTTTCCGTCAGGTATTCATCCCGGAAACGGTTGGCAATATCACGAAAATCGTTTTCCCGGGCAAGGAAGGCATCCAGCACCTGGGGATCGAAATGGGCGCCACGCTCTCCCCGCAGTATCTGCGTCGCCTTTTCGTGAGTGTACGCAGGTTTATACACTCGGCGGGATATCAGAGCGTCATAGACGTCGGCAACAGCCATGAGGCGTCCCGACAATGGGATCTCGTCTCCCTTCAGACCTTCCGGATAGCCCTTTCCGTCCCATCGCTCATGATGGGTGTAAACGATTTCCTTGGCGGTTTCGAGAAAATCACAGTTACCCAGGTCTTCCTCCACTCTTTCGATGGCGATCTTGCCATACACGGCGTGACGCTTCATCTCTTCCCATTCTTCTCCCTGAAGGGGACCGGGCTTGAGCAGAATATGGTCGGGTACGCCCACTTTGCCGATATCATGCAGGGGGGCCGACTTGAACAACAGGTCGATGTAGGCGTCATCCAGATGTTCCCGATATCCGGGTACCGCACGCAGGGTCTCGGCCAGGGTTTTCACATAGTGCTGGGTGCGATGAATATGCTGCCCCGTCTCGTTGTCCCGGGTTTCCGCCAGGGACGCCATGAGATGGATGGCCGCATCCTGGGTGCGGGCCAGCTCCGACGTGCGTTCGGCGACCCGCTGTTCCAGCAGCTCGTTCTGCTCCTGCAGCGAACAACGGGCCTTGGCCAGCGCGAGATGTGTCGCCACTCTGGCCAGGACGATGGGAGGGCTGATGGGCTTGATGATGTAATCCACCGCTCCCAGCTCGAGGCCGCGTATCTCATCATCCACCTCGCTCTTGACGGTCAGGAATATGATGGGTATGTTGCGCGTCCGTTCGTCTTCCTTGAGCCGGCGGCAGACTTCATAGCCGTCCATGTCCGGCATCAGCACGTCGAGGAGGATGAGGTCGGGCGTCTGGTGATTCATGGCCAGTTCCAGGCCTTCCTTCCCCGACTTGGCGACAAAAGTTTGGTATTTCGTGCGTAGCAGTCCCACAAGGACATCAATATAGAAACGCTCGTCATCAATGATAAGAATTCTGGCTCGGTCATCCACTATCGCGCCCTCCAGCTTTCATCAGTTTCTCCAGTATCGTCTTCGCCCTGGCGAATTCATAACCTTTCAGTTCCTGCCTCAACTCTTCCAGCAGGCGCCTGTCGGCCTCGCCCAGGCCTGTAACATTCACCTGTTCCAGCTTGTCCAGCGCCTCCGGGCTGCCCTCATCCACCAGATGCAGCAACTCCTCGAACACCGCTTCGGCGGCCATTTTCCCGCCGCCCTGCGCCTCTACCTGTTCCGGCCCCGGCTCCTGCTGGCTGAGCAGACGGTGAAGGTCCGCGACAACCCAGGCAAAGTTGCGGCGAAACTCTTCCATCACGAAGCGCAGGCGTTCCTCGTCCTTGCTGACAAGCACCTGTTCCAGCGCCTCGGTGGCTCTTTCCAGTTTTCTGGCCCCAATGGTAGCAGTTACGCCGTGAATGGTGTGCACCAAGCGGCGCGCAGATTCCATGTCGTTGTCCAGGAGCAGCTTTTCGAGTTCCCTTACCGTATCTTCGTGATCATCGAGAAACTGCCGCAACAGCATGCGGAACAGCGAATAGTTCCCCCCCGTTCGCTTCAGCCCCCAGGGAACGTCCACATACTCCAACTGGAAGGTTGGCCCGGCTCGTTCCCCATCAACCGTTTGTACCTCATGAGTGTCATTCCGCAGCCATTTCGCCAGCGCTTCTTCCAGTCGCCCGGGGTCTATGGGCTTGCTGAGGTGATCGTTCATGCCCGCCCGCAGGGATTTTTCCCGATCACCGGAAAGGGCATGCGCCGTCATGGCAATGATGGGCAGATGCTTCAGACCACGATCGTTGCGGATGCGCCTGACCACTTCATAACCATCCATGTCAGGCATTTGTATGTCCATGAATACAAGGTCGAACTTCCTTTCCGACAGCATATCCAGGGCTTCCCTGCCGCTAGACGCCACCTGGACGGACAGACCAAACTGTTTCAGTATCTCTCTGGCCACCAGCTGATTGATGCGATTGTCTTCCACCAACAACACATCCCCTTTGAACCGCCTGTTGTCCGATGCCCGGTGTACACTGTCCTTTCCATTCGAATGCTTTCCATCCAGGACGGACAGGAGCTTCATTTTCAGCAGCCAGGGAATGACCGGTTTGTGCAGGTATCCGGCCACATCTGGCAACAGCAGCATTTCCTCTCCAACCCTCTGCAACACGAAAAGTCGCAAGCCCCGGCTGGTCAGCCTCCGCAGCTGTTCCTGCTGCATTTCCGTCAGCTCGGCCTTGCCGAAAATGGCGGTATCCGGCCATTTACCAGCTTCCTGCTCCGAGCGTTCCAAGGCCTCTTCCGGGTTGCTGAATGCCACGATCTCCATGCCAAAACCCTGGAGCATCTCCTGCAGAATCATACGCACACTGGCGCTGTTTTCCACGAGCACTGCCTTTCTGCCGGCAAGGGCCCTGTCTTCCTCTCTCTCTTCACCGGGGGCAATATCCAGGTTGAGAAAGAAGCGGAAGCAGCTGCCGTTCCCGGGCTGGCTCTGCACCTCGATGCTTCCCCCCATGAGTTCGACAAGAGTCTTGCTGATGGCCAGGCCCAGCCCGGTACCGCTGAAGCGCCGCTGGTAGGACTGATCCACCTGCGTGAAGGCATCGAACAGATAGGGCAAGTCTTCCTTGGCGATGCCCATGCCTGTGTCCCTCACCGAAAACATGAGGGTGGCTGTCGAGCCGGTTCTCGAGGTCAGGGCGATGTCCACCACGACCTCTCCCTCCTGGGTGAACTTGATAGCATTCTGCACCAGGTTGATCATGACCTGGGACAAGCGAAGTGCGTCTCCCATATAGTGTTCCGGGATGCCGGGCTGAACGCGGAACAGCAATTCCAGATCCTTGTCCGCCGCTGCAACCGCGTTCAAAGTCCCCACCCGCTCCAGCACTTCCCAGATGGCAAACTCGGCATGCTCCAGTTCCAGCCTTCCGGCTTCGATACGCGACAGGTCCAGAATGTCGTTGATGATGTTCAGCAGGGTCCGCGCTGAACTTTCCATGTGATTCAGGTAGTTTCTCTGGTCGGGATTCAGGGAAGTACGGCTGCACAGGTGCACCAGGCCAAGAATGGCGTTCATGGGCGTGCGTATCTCATGACTCATATTGGCAAGGAAACGGCTCTTGAAGGCATTGGCCTTTTCCGCTTCAGCCTTGGCCCTGGCCAGCTCTTTTTCCACGCGCAGCCTGTCCGTGAGGTTGAAGAACATGCCAAGATTGACGGTTCGTCCTCCCAGTTCTATGGGAATGGCGGACATCAGGCCGGCAATGATATTGCCGCCATCGGTCCGCAGGTGGACGGGAAAACGTTCCACCCGGCCTTCCTCGTTCAGGATTCGCAGGATGTCCCGGCGTTCTTCCTCGCTGGCATAGAACTCGTTCATGTTTCTGCCCACCATGTCTTCCCGGTCGTTTTCCACTTCCCGGGCCGCCTGGGAATTCGCCAGCACCAGGGTGCCATCTGTCTCCGCCACGACGACGGGAATGGGCAAGGCCTGGAGAATACGGGTGAGCTGCATCTCGCTCTTTTGCAGCCGATCCTTTTGCGCCCGCATCTGGTACATCCAGATCAGTATCAACAGCAACAGCACCAGACCCGCTGCAATCACCCGCCACAACAACTGGTAATCGACCTGCACCTCATAATCCACCCGCATCCATTTCTTTCGTATGGCCATGCGCTGCTCGTCATTGATGCTGGCCAGCAGTTTGTCCAGTATGGTCACCAACTCCGGCCAATCCTTGCGCACTCCCATGCTCAAATTCATGTTATAGGGGGTGGGCGCCGCCACCTTGATGTTTTTCAGCCCATGCTGTTGCAGCAAGGTACTGCCCGTGGCCAGATTGCCCACAAAGGCATCCACCTGGCCAACAGCCAGCTTGTTCAGCGCGGACAGGCTGTTCCCGCTCACCGTAAAGTCGATCCGCGGGTATCTGTCGCGCAGGATTTCCTGCATGGAAGAGGCATCTTCCACGATGACCTTTTGGCCTTCCAGATCCGCCAGTCCTGTCAGCAAAGGCGCATCCTTGCGCGTGAAAACCACCACGGGAAATCGCAGATAAGGCTGCGTGAACTTGAGGAATTTCCGGCCCGATGCCGAGGCCGTCACCGCTGGCAGCAAGTCGATCTGTCCTGCTTCCACCTGCTGCCTCGCCTCCGCCCAGGAGGGCATGGGGCGTATTTGGGCTTGAACACCCAGCCAGGACGTCAGCAGGGACAGGTAGTCGGACGCCAGGCCTCGGTAGGCGCCATTCCCCTGCAGATATTCCACCGGCGGCCAGGCCGGATTTACGCCCACCCGGATCTTGGGGTGCTCAGCCAACCATCGTTGATCCTCCAGGGACAGATAGACGCGCTCGATGCTCCTGCCCGTCCCCGGATCGGGAACCCATTTCGCGACCATGCGGCGCTGTTCCTCCAAGGGAATGGCATCCAAAGTTTTTTGCAGAATGCTGGCCAGCAGAGGATATTTCCTGGAAACGCCCATGCGCAAATTGGTGTTCCCCCGAAACAGTTCCCGGACACGCACCAGACGCATGTCCGGAATGGCGTGTTCCTCCAGCAACCAGGCCAGGACATCCTGGTTGTCCAGCACCGCGTCGGCTTCACCCCTGTGAACTTTTTCCAGCCCCTGCAGCAGGTTGTCCACATCGACCTGGACAAAACCGGGAAAACGTCTTCTCAGGTATTCCGTGACGCTGTATCCCTTCACTATGGCAACCCGCTTGTCGGCCAGATCCTCCAGTTTGTCGATCCTGTTGTCGCCTCTTTTGACGACAATGGCCGCCGGAGAGGAATAATACGGCTGGGTAAAAAGAAATCCCTTGCGCCGGCTGGGCGTGACCACCATGGTACAGGCAAGATACCATTCCCCTTCGCGCACCCTGTCCATCACTTCCAGCCAGGGCCGGTCCGTGAATACCTGAAAGTGCACACCCAGCATTTTTTCCATTTTGCGCAGGTATTCCGCCGCCACCCCCTGGTGCTTCCCGGTTTCATCAGTGAAGTCGAAGGGTGGCCAGTCGGATTCCCCACCCACAGGTATCACGGGATGCTGCTTCAGCCAGTTTGTTTCTTCTTCGGTCAGGCGGGGAACCCTGGTATCGGAAGAGGCCCAGCCCAGCCCCGTCCAGCGCTCGGAGATGAGCATACGTTCCTTGGAGGTAATGCGGGACAACCCCTGATTGATGAGATCCAGAAGCTCTTGCCTGCCTTTTGTCACCGCAGCCCCGTAGGACTTCTCATACAGCGGCGGTTCCAGACGCCGCAAAGCTACACGGGCGCCATGTTTGAGATAGCTGTATTGCAGATAGATGGGCTGGGTGATGATGGCGTCCACGCTACCATCCGCTGCCGCGGCAAAGAGTTCCTCGTAGCCCGTATACAGCTTGAGCGGAATGTCGGGGTAACGGCTGCGCAAAAAGTCTTCATGATAGCTGCCAGCGGTTACGCCAATGGCAATTCCCTCGAGATCCTCCAGGTCATGAACGGCCGACAGGGAATTCCTCACATAGACATAATAAGCCGCCTTGAGCACGGGCAGGGAAAAATCGAGAAACTCTTTGCGCCGGGAATTGGGAAAAAGACCCGCCAGTATGTCTGCCCGCCCTTCCCGGATCAGCGCCTGCGCTTCCTTGTTGTAGGCACCCACAAATTCGACGGCGATACCGGTTTTCTGGGACCAGAGCTTCCACAGGTCGATGAACAGTCCGTCGGGTTGTCCCTGCTCATTGCGGAATTGCAGGGGAGCGCTGTCCAGACGATAGACAACGGTGAGCGATCGGCCGTCAAGACCCTCCTCCCCCCGGGAAACACCCAGGTGACACAACAGGAACAACGCCCAAATGACGAGTACCGGCTTGAATCCGGAAACCGCGATAGTCTGTCCCCTCCCTGTGGCCTTCTCACCAGAGTGTAACCGATGAGAACCGGGACGCCAAAAAACGGGGCCGAAGCCCCGTCATTCAGGTGTCGCCGGAAAAACGAAGATTACTCGTCTTCCCCCACGGCTTTCATGCTCAGGCGGATGCGGCCCTGCTTGTCCACCTCAAGAACCTTGACCTTGACGATATCGCCCTCCGACAGCTTGTCACTGACCTTCTCGACCCGCTCATCACTGATCTGGGAGATATGCACCAAACCGTCCTTGCCAGGCAGGATGGTGACGAAAGCGCCGAAATCCATGAGCTTGGCCACCTTGCCTTCATAGACAGCGCCGACTTCCACATCCGCGGTAATCAGCTCCACGCGCTTGCGGGCCAACTCACCTGCTGCCTTGTCAACGGAGAAGATCTTCACCAGACCACTGTCGTCCAGATCCACGGTGGCGCCGGTTTCTTCGGTGATGGAACGGATGGTGGCGCCGCCCTTGCCAATGACGTCACGAATCTTGTCCGGGTGGATGCGGAAAGAAATGATGCGCGGCGCGTGCTCGGACATCTCCTGACGTGGTGCATTGATGGCCTTGTTCATCTCGCCGAGGATGTACATACGGCCATCCTTTGCCTGGGTCAGGGCGATATCCATGATCTCGCGGGTGATACCCTGGATCTTGATGTCCATCTGCAGGGCATTGATACCGTTCTCGGTACCGGCCACCTTGAAGTCCATGTCGCCCAGGTGATCCTCGTCACCCAGGATATCCGTGAGCACGGCAAAATCATCGCCTTCCTTGATCAGGCCCATGGCCACGCCAGCCACCGGCGCCTTCACGGGCACACCAGCATCCATCAAGGACAGGCTGGTGCCGCATACGGAAGCCATGGAGGAGGAACCGTTGGATTCGGTGATCTCGGACACCACGCGGATGGAATAGGGGAACTCCTCCAGGGTGGGCATCACCGCCAGCACGCCCCGCTTGGCCAGACGGCCATGACCGATCTCGCGGCGCTTGGGACTGCCCACCCGGCCCGTCTCGCCCACGCAGAAGGGCGGGAAGTTGTAATGCAGCATGAAAGGCTCGCGGTAGGAACGGTCCAGGGCATCCACGATCTGTGCATCGCGCTCGGTGCCCAGGGTGGTGATGACCAGGGCCTGGGTTTCACCCCGGGTGAACAGGGCGGAACCATGAGTGCGCGGCAGCACGCCGGTCTTGATGCTGATATTGCGCACGGTCTTGGTGTCCCGGCCATCTATACGCGGCTCGCCAGCCAGGATACGACCGCGCACGGTCTTCTTCTTGAGCTTGTCCAGAGCGGCGGCCACCTGCTCCTCGCCCCACTGGGGTTCCTCACCGGAACACAGGGCCTCGATGGTGGCGGCCTTGACCTCGTCCAGTTTGGCGTAACGCGCCATCTTGTCCACGATGGTATAGGCTTCGCCGATACCAGCACCAGCAATCTCCGCGACCTTGTCCGCCAGGGCGCTGTCTTCCTCGGGGACGCTATACTCCATGGTGGGCTTGCCCACTTCCGCGGCCAGTTCCTTGATGGCCTGGATGGCCACTTGCATCTGCTCGTGACCGAACAGCACGGCGCCCAGCATCACTTCCTCGGACAGCTCGCGGGCCTCGGATTCGACCATCAGCACGGCCTGATCCGTGCCTGCAACCACGAGATCCAGATCCGTCACCTCGCTCAGGCCGGTACCCGGCGGATTGAGCAGATACTCCCCATTCTTGTAGCCCACGCGGGCCGCGCCTATGGGCCCCTGGAACGGCAGCCCGGAAATGGCCAGAGCCGCGCTGGTGCCGATGAGAGAGGGGATTTCCGGATCCACATAGGGATTGTGGGACATCACCGTGCAGATGACCTGCACCTCGTTGGTGAAGCCCTTGGGAAACAGGGGACGGATGGGGCGGTCGATGAGTCGCGCCACCAGGATCTCCTTCTCGGAAGGACGCCCCTCGCGACGGAAGAAACCTCCGGGAATCTTGCCCGCGGCATAGGTCTTTTCCTGGTAATCGACAGTCAGGGGGAAGAAGTCACGGCCTTCCATAGCCTGCTTGGCGCCCACCACGGTGCACAGCACCACAGTGTCTCCCATGTTGATCATTACCGCGCCGTCCGCCTGACGGGCGACTTCCCCGGTTTCCAGCGTCACTTTGTGATCGCCGAACTGGAACTCTTTCTTGATTGCAGTCACTTGAGGGTTTCCTTCACTTGAGATTAACGACGCAGGCCCAGGCGCTTGATCAGTTCACGATAGCGCTCGACATCCTTGCTCTTGAGATAGTCGAGGAGCTTGCGGCGGGAGTTGACCATGCGGATCAGGCCCTGACGGGAATGATGATCCTTCTTGTGCTCCTTGAAATGGGGCGTCAGGTCGTTGATGCGCCAGGTCAGCAGGGCGACCTGCACTTCGGTAGAGCCGGTATCGTTGGGGCCCCTGCCGTATTCTTCCACGATTTGCTTCTTGATCTCTGCACTCATTGCCATGATGTTTTCTCCAGTAGAAATATTCGCCTGCGACATGCAGCGTTCCGTCCGACAATGAGTTCAGGCGGAACTGGCGATACACAATAAAGCTGAAAACTACATTTTCAGCTACGACAAAAAAAGCGATTATCCTATATTCAGCCCAGGTTCGCCAACATTCGGCGCGGCGCAACCAGGCCATCCTCATCGATCTCACCAGCGCCGATGAACTCACCATCCACGCCATAGATGCGCACCCAGCCCTCGGTGGGCGCCTTGGACACCCGCACGGCCTGACCCTGCTTGATGTAAAAGCTGCTGTCCGCGCCCAGGTGCACGGCGGGCCAGTGCGCCAGACCGGCCTCTATGGGCAGCAGCAGGTTGTCCAGCCCCTGCATGCCCTCGTCCTCCAGAGCCTGTTGCAGTTGCTCCATGGTCACCATGCCATCTTCCCTGAACGGACCGACCTGGGTGCGGCGCAGCCGGCTCACATGAGCCCCCACACCCAGGGCCTTGCCAATGTCCTCGGCCAGGGTGCGCACATAAGTGCCTTTTGAACAATGCACGTCCAGATCGAATTCGGGGCTTTCGAAGCCTGTCAATTGCAGGTCGAAAACGGTGACGCGGCGCGCCTCGCGCTCCACTTCCAGGCCCTGGCGGGCCAGCTCGTAGAGCCGCTGCCCCCTGTGCTTGACGGCGGAATACATGGGCGGCAGCTGTTCGATCTCGCCGGTGAACTGGGGCAGCAGCGCCAGCACATCCGCTTCCGTGATGTGATCGGCAGGACAGCTTGCGATGACCTCCCCCTCGGCATCGGCGGTGCTGGTGGTCTGGCCCAGCTTCACCCGCACCTGGTAACGCTTGTCCGCATCCAGCAGAAAAGCGGAGATCTTGGTGGCATTGCCGAAACACAAGGGCAGCATGCCCGTCGCCAGGGGATCCAGGCTGCCGGTATGCCCGGCCTTTTGCGCCTTGTACAAATGCTTCACTTCCTGCAGGGCGGCATTGGAGGTCAGGCCCAGGGGCTTGTCCAGGAGCAGGATGCCGCTGATGTTGCGCCCACGGCGGCGACGGCGTTTACCCATCGTCTTCTCCGCTGTCATTGGCCACGGCCTTTTCGATGAGGGCTTCCAGACGCTGCCCTTCCTCGATGGAGCTGTCATAGACGAATTTCAGTTCGGGCACCGTGCGCAGTTTCATCACCTGTCCCAGCTGGCGGCGCAGAAAACCTGCCGCCTTGCCCAGTTGGCCGGTGAAGAATTCGGCCTCGGACTTGTCCAGCACGGTGAAATACACCTTGGCATGGGACAGATCCCGGGTCACGCGCACTTCCTGCACCGTCACCTCGGACAGGCGTGGGTCCTTCACGACATCCCGCAGCAACAGGGCCAGCTCCCGTTGCATCTGGGAGCCGATACGATCGGCGCGGTTGAACTCCTTCATTACAGCTCTCTCTGCACCTCGGTGCGGGAGAAGACTTCGATCTGGTCACCGGGCTTGACGTCATTGTAGTTCTTCACGCCAATACCGCATTCGGTGCCGGCCTTGACTTCGTTGACATCGTCCTTGTGACGGCGCAGGGACTCCAGCTCGCCCTCGAAGATGACCACATTGTCCCGCAGCACGCGGATGGGGCTGTGGCGCCTGACCACCCCTTCCACCACCATGCAGCCGGCAATGGCCCCCAGCTTGGAGGAACGGAACACATCGCGCACCTCCGCCAGGCCAATGATCTCTTCGCGGATCTCCGGCGACAGCAGACCGGCCACGGCCTGCTTCACATCGTCGATGACCTCATAGATGATGCTGTAATAGCGCACGTCCAGGTTGCTTTCCTCGATGACCTTGCGCGCCGCAGCATCCGCCCGTACGTTGAAGCCGATGATGGCGGCGCCGGAGGTCAATGCCAGGTTGGCATCGGACTCGTTGATGCCACCCACGCCTGCGGCCACGATCTTCACCCGGGCCTCGTCCGTATGAATCTTCTGCAGGGACTCTTTGAGGGCCTCCACGGAACCCTGCACGTCGGCCTTGATGATGAGGTTCACATAGGCCACGTCGCCCTCGCCCATGCGGCTGAACATCTCGTTGAGCTTGGCGGCCTTCTGCTCCGCCAGGCGGGAGTCACGCTGCTGTTCGCGGCGCATCTCGGCCACTTCGCGGGCCTTCTTCTCATTCTTCAGTGCCACCAGGCTGTCACCGGCCTGGGGCGTGCCGGACAGGCCCAGCACTTCCACGGGCGTCGAAGGGCCCGCCTCTTTCACGGGCTTGCCATTCTCGTCGAACATGGCGCGCACGCGGCCATATTCCAGCCCGGCCACCACTGCGTCACCCTTGTGCAGGGTGCCGGACTGTACCAGCACCGTGGCCACGGGACCCCGACCCTTGTCCAGGCTGGATTCGACGATGGTGCCCTGGGCCAGGCCTTCCACCGGCGCCTTGAACTCGTGAATCTCGGCCTGCAGCAGAATGGCGTCCAGCAGCTCGTCGATGCCCTGGCCGGTCTTGGCGGATACTTGCACGAACTGGGTGTCACCGCCCCAGTCTTCCGGCACCACTTCCTCGGCCACCAGTTCCTGCATGACCCGGTCGGGTTGGGCCTCGGGCTTGTCGATCTTGTTCACCGCCACGATGAGCGGCACCTCCGCCGCCTTGGCATGCTGCACGGCTTCCTTGGTCTGGGGCATGACCCCGTCGTCCGCCGCGACCACCAGGATGATGATATCCGTGGCCTTGGCGCCCCGGGCGCGCATGGCGGAAAAAGCCGCGTGGCCCGGCGTATCCAGGAAAGTGATGTCGCCGTGATCCGTGTGCACCTTGTAGGCGCCGATATGCTGGGTGATGCCCCCGGCCTCGCCTTCGGCCACCCGGGACTTGCGAATGTAGTCCAGCAGGGAAGTCTTGCCGTGATCGACATGCCCCATGATGGTGACCACCGGTGCCCGCGGCAGCAACTCGCCCTGGGACTCCTCGGAAATTTCCGCCAACAGCTTGTCTTCCACGTCTTCTTCCTTCTCGAAGATGACCTTGTGCCCCATCTCCTCCACCACCAGGGCAGCGGTGTCCTGATCCAGGACCTGGTTGATGGTCACCATCATGCCCATCTTCATGAGTTCCTTGATGACCTCGGCGGCCTTGACGGACATCTGCTGGGCCAGTTCGCCCACGCTGATGTTCTCGGGCACCTTGACCTCGCGCACCACGGGTGCCGTAGGCTTCTGGAAACCATGATCCATGTCCGTCTGAACGGCATCACGCCCGCCTTTCTTGCGCACAGGCTTGCGGCGACCGCTCTTGCCAGCGGCCACGTGGAGTTCCTTGCGGCCACGACCGGGACGGCCGGCCTCGGCGCGGCGCTGGGCCTTTTCCTTTCGTTCACGGGCTTCCTGCTGGCTCTTGCGCTGTTCCTGGGCGCGGCGGGCCAGTTCCAGGTCCCGTTCCTTCTGCTTTCTCTCGGCCTCGATCCGGGCGCGTTCTTCTTCCTCGGCGCGGGTCCGGGCCTCCTCGGCGCGCTTCTTCTCTTCCTTCTCGGCCTGCAGCAGGGCCTCCTGGGCCTTGCGGCGGGCACGTTCCTGCTCCTCGGCCAGGCGGCGTTGTTCTTCCTGCTCGGCCAGGGCCTTCTTGGCAGCCTCGGCTTCGCGCAGCAGGCGTTCCTTGTCGGTTTCCGCCGCAGGCTGCTTGGCATAGGTGCGCTTGCGGCGCACTTCCACATTCACGGTCTTGGCCGTGCGCGCAGCGCGGGCCGAAGGCGAACGGGCAGAACTGGGCTGCTTGAGTTCCGTGGTGGTTTTACGCTTCAGGGTCACCTTGCCGGTCTTGGCCGCCTTGGCCACCGGCTCCTTCTTGCCGTGACTGCGGCGCAGATAGTTCAGAAGCTCGATCTTCTCCTGGGCGGTAACGGCATCGTCACCACTGTGTTTTTCCAACCCCGCCTGGGCGAACTGCTGCAGCAGACGATCTACCGGAACACCTATGGTGGTGGCCAACTGGCTGACTGTTATATCGCTCATGCCAATACCTCCTAGCCTTCGGACTCTGTTTCTGATTCCGCTTCCTCAAACCATGGCGCCCGCGCGGTCATGATGAGTTCACCGGCACGTTTTTCGTCCATGCCCTCCAGTTCCATCAGCTCATCGACGGACTGTTCCGCCAGGTCTTCCATGGTGACCACGCCCACCGACGCCAGCTGGTGGGCCAGATCCTCGGTCATACCTTCCATGTTGAGCAAATCCTCGGCGGGTTCCGCGTCGGACAGCTGCTCTTCCTGGGCGATGGCATTGGTCAGCAGGGCATCGCTGGCCCGGTTGCGCAGCTCAGCCACGATGTCCTCATCGAATTCCTCGATGGCCAACAGCTCCTCTTCCGGCACGAAGGCAATCTCCTCGACCGAGGTGAAGCCTTCCTGGGCCAGGATGACGGCCACTTCCTCGTCCACGTCCAGCTGTTCCATGAAGGCCTGCACATACTGCCGGGCCTCGGCATCCACCTTCTCCGCCAGCTCTTCCTCGCTCATCACGTTCAGTGTCCAGCCGGTAAGCTGGCTGGCCAGGCGGATATTCTGGCCACCGGAACCAATGGCCTGGGAAAGATTCTCTTCCTTCACGGAGATGTCCATGGAATGAGCATCCTCGTCCACCACGATGGACGACACTTCCGCCGGAGACATGGCATTGATGATGAACTGGGCCGGATTCTCGTCCCAGAGGATGATGTCCACCCGCTCGCCGGCCAATTCGTTGGACACGGCCTGCACCCGGGAGCCACGCATGCCCACGCAGGCGCCCACGGGATCGATGCGGGGATCGTTGGTACGGACGGCGATCTTGGCGCGGCGACCGGGATCACGGGCGGCGCCCAGAATTTCGATGAGGCCATCCCCCACTTCCGGCACCTCCAACTTAAACAGCTCGATAAGCAGTTCCGGCGCGGTGCGGGACACGAACAACTGAGGACCGCGTACGTCGGTACGGATTTCCTTCAGATAACCGCGCAGGCGGTCGCCAATGCGCACCGGCTCCTTGGGAATCACGTCGCTGCGGGGAATGATGGCCTCGGCATTGCTCCCCAGGTCCAGGATAATGGCGCCGCGATCCAGGCGCTTGACCACACCGGTGACCAACTGCCCCACCTTGTCCTCATAGGCTTCCACCACCTTGGCGCGCTCGGCCTCCCGCACTTTCTGCACGATGACCTGCTTGGCCGTCTGGGCAGCGATACGACCGAACTCGATGGACTCCATGGGTTCCTCGATATAGTCACCGGGCTGGATGTCAGGATTCTCGGCACGGGCGGCGCTCAAGGTGATTTCCGACTTGGGGTTCTCCAGCACCGGCGACTCGCTGTCGTCCACCACCAGCCAGCGGCGGAAGGTATCGTAATCCCCGGTTTCCCGGTCGATGACCACGCGGACCTCGATGTCCCCGCCATGTTTTTTCCTTGTCGCGGAAGCAAGCGCCGCCTCGATGGCTTCGAAAATAATGTCCTTTTCGACTTCTTTCTCGTTAGACACCGCGTCTACGACGAACAAGATCTCTTTGGTCATCGTGATACCCTCAGTAAATTAGAATTCCGGGACAAGCCGGGCCTCCTGAATCTGATCCAGATATAAAGGATAGACTTCTCCATCCACCTCTACCAGAATGTGGTCATCCTCCAGCCCCAGCAACAGGCCCTTGTACTTGCGCCTGCCACCAATGGACGGATCCAGCCGTACATTCACCTTGTGCCCGATGTAACGCTCGAACTGCCCGGCATCGAACAAGGGACGATCCAGCCCCGGAGAGGAAACCTCCAGGCTGTACTGTCCCGGCAGCGGGTCTTCCACGTCCAGGACGCCGCTGAGCTGATGGCTCACAGCGGCGCAATCGTCCACATTGATACCATTTTCCTGGTCAATATAGACGCGCAGCAGGTTGCCGCCCTGGTAGCCTGTGAGGTATTCCACCCCCACCAACTCGTAGCCCATGGGCTCCACCACGCTGCGCACGATTTCCTGCAATCTTGCCGATGCCTTCTGCATTGAGCGCTCAAAATCTCCAAAAACAAAAAAATGGGCACGAGGCCCATTCCTGATCTTCCAGCAACAAAAAACCCCGTAAACGGGGTCCCAGGGAATTCACATTTGGAAATACCCTACTGTCACGCCATCCGGCGAACAACCGTAACCGGGCTTCCCGCCCTCTCATGCGGCGCGATAATAGTTTTTTTTGTCCCGAGCGTCAAGACAGGCGATCAAATTAATAACTGAAAAGGGTCAGGCATGTGTCATTATTTTTTGATCTGCCCCGTTTTTCACTGCTTACCCCTGGTTGTTGCTGTTGGGCGCCTTTCCCCCACCCTTGCGCAACTGTTTGCCCTGGCTGGCGCGCTTCTTTCGCGCTTCCTTGGGGTCCGCAATCAGCGGACGGTAGATTTCCACCCGGTCACCGGGATAGAGCACGGCATCCAGCTTGGCCGCCTTGCCGAAGACGCCTACCTTGTTCCTGGACAGATCGATCTCGGGATGGGCGTCCAGAATGCCGGACGCCTGTATGGCCTGTTCCACGGTCATTCCCGGTTCGCCCTCCACCACGCGAACGATCTGCTCATCCGGCAGGGCGTAGGCAACTTCTACCTGAATCATTTTGCTGCTCCTCCGGCCAGTTCGTTGGCGCGCTTGCAAAAGGCATCCACCAGCGAGTTGGCGATCTGTGCGAACACGATACCAAAAGCCTTGTCCATCAGGCCACTGGAAAATTCGAATTCCAGGCGCAGTATCACCTTGCAGGCATCCTTGCGCAGCTCATGAAACTCCCAGGCGCCTTCGAGCTTGTGAAAAGGCCCTTCGCGAAGATGAATGTCGATGCGATGATAGGGATGCAGCCGGTTGCAGGTGGAAAAAGCCTTGGTCACGCCGGCCTTGGACACCACGATCTCGCCACAGAGTTCGTCCTCGGTACGCGACAGCAGGCGGCCGTCCTTGCACCAGGGCAGAAACTCGGGATAACTCTCCACGTCATTGACGATCTCGAACAGAGTTTTCGCTGCCACGGGCACCAGGGCCGACTTTTCCACCAGGGCCATCAGCCGCGTCCCACTTCCCTGTCCAGCTCGCCGCTGCGCAGCTTTTCCAGATAACTGGACAAGCGCCGCTTCACCTGTCCGCTCAGGGCGTAGAGGGCGAACATATTGGGAAAAGCCATGGACAGCAGCAGATAGTCGCTGAAATTCAGCACCTGGGAAGCACTGCCGATGGAGCCTCCCACGATGACCAGTATGAAGGCGACTTTATATATGAGCGACCAGCGTTCTCCAAACAAATAGGTCCAGCAGCGTTCACCATAATACGACCAGGAAATCATGGTGGAATAGGCGAACAACACCACCGAAATGGAAAGAATGACGGGAAACCAGCTGATGACGCTGCCAAAGGCCATGGCCGTCAGGGCCGCTCCCTGATTGTTGGCAACGAGTTCAGCATGCTGGCCATTGGCGTCATAGACGCCGGTGATGATGATGACCAGGGCCGTCATGGTGCAGATCACCACTGTGTCGATGAAAGGTTCCATCAGGGCCACGATACCCTGGCGCACGGGATAGGGCGTGCGGGCCGTGGAATGGGCGATGGCCGCCGAACCAATGCCCGCCTCGCTGGAAAACGCCGCGCGCTTGAAACCCTGCACCATGATGCCGACGAAGCCCCCTACCCCGGCTTCCATGCTGAAGGCGCTGGAAAAGATCAAGCTGAACACTTCCGGCACGCGCTCCGCATTGGAAAGTATGATCCAAACCGCCGCTGTGAGATAGATGCCGACCATGGTCGGGACAATGGCTTCCGCCACATGGGCGATACGGCGGATGCCGCCAATGATTACCACGCCCACGAGAATACCCATGACCACGCCGTAAACCCAGGGTTCCTGCGCCAGATAGGGAATCTGTTGTTTGACCGCGGTCAGGGACTGGCTTACCTGGAACGCATTACCGCCACCCAGGGAGGCGCCAATGGTGAGAAAGGAAAACAGAATCGCCAACCCCTTGCCAAAACCACTCCAGCCCAAGCCGGCGAATCCCCGGGACAAATACTCCATGGCGCCGCCCATGACATGACCGTCGGGGCGGATCTCCCGGTACATCTGCGCCAGGGAGGCTTCCGTGAACTTGGTGGTCATGCCCAGCAGGCCGGCAACGATCATCCAGAAGGTCGCACCCGGACCGCCGATGCCGACGGCAATGGCCACGCCGGCGATGTTGCCCAGCCCCACCGTGGCGGACAGGGCCGTGGTCAGCGCCTGGAAGGGAGACACTTCCCCCACGTCATCGGGACGGCTGTAACGCCCGCGGAGAATGGCCACGGAGTGTCCCAGCAGACGGAAATTGATGAAGCCCATTCTCACGGTGAGGAACACCGCCCCCGCCACCAGCCAGGCCACGATGAAGGGAAACTCGCCCTCACCGGGAAAGACATCGAAAAACAACAGGGTGTCCAGCCATCCATTGAGCACGCCCAGCCCCTGGTTCAAAACCCCGGCAGCCGCGGCTTCCTCCCCCGCCATGACGGTTTGCACTGCACCCATCAGGGCCAGCAACAAGAAAATCCTGAACAACATGCCTTTCACGGATCACATCTCCTCTAAATCATTATTTCATGCCAGCCCTGTGCAGGTTACAATTTGCTCATGGCCAAAACATCAAAAAACAAGGGCAACAAGGGCAATACCATCACCCTCAACAAGTCCGCCGGACACGATTTTTTCATTGAACAGCGCTTCGAGGCAGGCATCGCCCTGGAAGGCTGGGAAGTGAAGAGTTTGCGGGAAAACCGCGTCAATCTCAAGGAGGCCTACGTACTCATCAAGGACGACGAGCTGTGGCTGTTCGGCGCGCACATCACGCCCCTGCAAACCGCCTCCACCCATGTTCACCCGGATCCTACCCGCACGCGCAAGCTGCTCATGCACCGGCGTGAGATCGACATGCTGCGCGGTCAGGTGGAACGCAAGGGCTACACCCTGGTGCCCACGGCCATGTACTGGAAGAAAGGACGCGCCAAGCTGGAAATCGGCCTGGCCAAGGGCAAGAAACAGCATGACAAGCGCGCAGCCTCCAAGGACAGAGACTGGCAGCGCGAAAAACAGCGGCTGTTCAAGCGAGGCTGACCAAAATCAAAACGGAATCCACTGGAACAGACGCATAATATCAAGATACCGAAAAGAAACCGGAATACGACCATGGACAACCAGCTCATCGAAGTGGACGGCCAGGAAATGACCGTCGAGGAACTCATCGAAAAATACCAGGATGCCAATAATGCCGAAGCCAAGCTGAAAAAGGCGGCCAAGAAGGCCCTCATGCGCCGCCGCCAGGAGCAATCCCTCAAGCCCTACCAGGCGGAGCTGATCAAGATGCAGCAGCATCTGGAAAACACCGGCAAGCGCATGATCATACTGTTCGAAGGGCGTGACGCTTCGGGCAAGGGCGGCACCATCCGCCGGGTCACCCGCTACATGAATGAAAAGCACTACCGGGTGGTGGCCCTGGGCAAACCCACCAACGAACAGCGCAGCCAGTGGTTCTTCCAGCGTTACGTCACCCAATTTCCCCGGGGCGGCGAAGTGGTGCTGTTCGACCGCAGCTGGTACAACCGCGCCATGGTGGAACCCATCTTTGGTTTCTGTACGGCGGAAGAACACAAGAACTTCATGCGCGGCGTAGGCGGTTTCGAGAAAGACCTGGTGCGCCAGGGCACCATCCTGGTGAAGCTCTATTTCAGTGTCACCAAGGACGAACAGGCGCGCCGATTCGAACGCCGCAAGACCGATCCCTTGCGCCAATGGAAACTGAGCGAGGTGGATGTCCAGGCCCAGGAACGCTGGGACGACTTCACCACCAAGAAATACGAGATGCTGAAGAAAACCCACACCAGCCACGCGCCCTGGACGGTGATCCGTTCCAATGACAAGTATCTGGCGCGCCTCAATGCCATGAAAGTCATCCTCAATGCGGTTCCCTATGACCGGCACGAATCGGAACTGGATTTTGTTCCCGATCCCGCCATCGTCATCTCCGGCGCCCGGGAAGTGGAAATCATGGAAGCCGAACGCCTGCGCAACGGCAAGTTCACCTCCTGATGCGTGAACTGGTACTGGCCTCCACCTCCCCTTTCCGCCGGGAGCTGCTGGAGAAACTAGGGCTGCCTTTTTCCACGGCGGCGCCCGAGGTGGACGAAAGCCTACGGGAAGGCGAAGCCCCGGTTCAGCTGGTACAGCGCCTGGCCGAAGCCAAGGCCAGGGCCGTGGCGCAACAGTCTCCCCGCGCGCTCATCATCGGTTCGGACCAGGTGGCCTGCGTGGACGGTGAAATCCTGGGCAAGCCCGGCAACCGGGAAAACGCCATCGCCCAGCTGACCGCCATGGCGGGAAAGGCCGTGGAGTTTCATACGGGCCTGTGCCTGTACAACAGCGAAAAAGAACGCGCTCAGGTGCTGTGCGAACCCTTCCATGTACACTTCCGTCAGCTCAATAGCGGTCAGATTGAACGCTATGTGGATCATGAACAGCCCTTCAACTGCGCTGGCAGCTTCAAATCCGAAGGCATGGGCATCACCCTGTTCCGCAAGCTCGAAGGCGATGATCCCAACGCCCTGGTGGGTCTGCCTCTCATACGACTGGTGGAAATGCTGGACAGAGAAGGCGTGGTGCTTCCTTGAAGCACATCAGGGGTCGGAGTCAAATCAGGGCGATGTCCCGCTGATTCAACGGCTTGGGTGATTTGACTCCGACCCCTGGGGTTCCTATACGGAACGCAGCCAGTCCGGGATCTCGCCCAGTCGGTCGAAGACCGCCAGGGCGCCTTCTTTTTGCAGACGCTCGGGCGCATGCACGCCGTAGCTGACGCCCACGGCATGGCTGCCGGCATTGGCCGCCATCTGCATGTCGTATTCCGTATCGCCCACCACCAGGGTTCTGTCCTTTTCCGCGCCCAGGTAGTCGATCACATCCAGCAGCATCTGCGGATGGGGCTTGGAAAAGGCCTCATCGGCACAACGGGTATACTGAAAGACATCACCCAGCCCCGTGTGTTCGAGTTCCATGTCCAGCCCCCGGCGGCTCTTGCCCGTGGCCACGGCCAACAGATAATCCTGTGACGCCAGGGTTTCCAGTAACGCCCTGGCCCCGGGAAACAGGGGCGAGGGAGGACGCGCCGGATCGAGAAAATACCTGCGATACCGGTCTGCCAGGGCATTCACCTGCGCCTCGTCCGCTTCCGGGAACAGGCGAGCGACGGCCTGGTGCAGGTCCAGACCAATGACGTCTCTGGCCCGGGCCTCGTCCGGCACGGCGTGCCCCAGATCCACCGCCGCCTTTTGCAGGCACTGCACGATGGTGGCCTCGGAATCCATGAGGGTCCCGTCCCAGTCGAAAACGATCAGTTCATACATCCAGTCTTTCCAGCAGTTGTTGCAGTTCCGGCGCCAGAGGCGCGTCGAAGGCATAAGGCGCCTTCCTGTCCGGCCAGGGAAAACGCAAACTGGCCGCGTGCAGGAACAGGCGTTTCAGCCCCAGCTTGCGGAACTGGCGGTTGGCCTGTTCATCTCCATATTTCTCGTCACCCAGGATTGGGGTGCCCAGGTACTGGGCATGCACCCTTATCTGATGGGTACGGCCGGTCTTGAGTTCCGCTTCCACAAGCGTCGCATCGGCAAAACGTCTGACCACCCAGAATTCCGTGTGGGCCGCCTTGCCCGCCGCGTCCACACGCACCACCCGCTCGCCACTCTTGAGGGTATTCTTCTTCAGGGGGGCCTTCACCTGCTGGCGATCCCGGTTCCAGCGACCGGCCAGCAGAGCGAGATAACGTTTGCGCACCCGCCCTTCCCGCTGCAGCTGCTGCAGGGTACGCAGGGCGCTGCGGCGGCGCGCCAGCATCAGGCAACCCGAGGTATCCCGGTCCAGGCGGTGCGCCAGCTCCAGGGACTTTTCCCCGGGTCTGCTGGCCCGCAGCAATTCGATGACGCCAAAGGATATACCACTGCCCCCATGCACGGCCAGGCCGGATTCCTTATTTACAATCAACAATAATTTGTCTTCATATATTATTGATTTCTCTATTTTTTCTATCTGCCACGCTGGCGGCGCGCCCGCCTCGGCCGCCTCAGGCAAACGCACCGGTGGAATACGCACCACATCTCCCGCGACCAGCTTCCTGCCCGCCTTGGCCCGCCCCTTGTTGATCCGCACTTCCCCCTTGCGCAGCAGGCGGTACACCAGGGTGCGCGGCACGCCCTTGAGTTCACGCAACAGGAAGTTGTCGATACGCTGACCGTCGCCCCGTTCATCGACGGTGACATGGCGCACACGGGGAGTCTTGTCGTTCATGGCGGCGGGAAAGATAGAGGAAACGCGCATTATACTCGCAGGACAAAGTCGTAAAAGCCCTGCCCCGGGCTGGAATCGGAAAAACCGCGGCGCATTGGACTATGTTGCTGATTTTTGGTATATTTCGCGGGCAAAAGTTCGCCTTGCGTTCTTTTTCGGATTTTCCGGTGCCCTGTCAGCCCTGGCTCGCCAGATATTCTGCGACCCAACGACGGGGCGCCTGCGGGATGATGTATCCCGATTGCAGACTGCCCGACACGCCCCAGGCCTCCGGCAACCCGCATGTCCATCATCCCCCTGAAATCACCCTGGCAGGCCGTTGAGAAAGCCCTACCCTGGACTTTCCCGACCACGGCTTCTTGAGCCACGCACAGGGCGTTTTCACTTGCACCAAAGATACATCGAGAGATCATCGCCCCGGCGGTGGTCATGGATAGGTTTTTGAGCGATACGGATTGCCCGGCCGGCATTTCCATGCCGGCATGTACAGGAAAGACTGCGGCCTGACCGTCAAGAATCAGGCGTGACTCGCGCGCCCCGGCTGAGAACCGCCGAATTGGGATGCCAGCACGCCATTTGACACCAGCCGCCTGAGGTTCCGCGCATATGGAACAGCAGCTTCAGGTGACAGTTCTCCCCTGTCCGGCAGGCCGTGCGCTTGACACAGGACAACAGATTTCATGAAAAGAATGCTGATCAACGCAACTCAGCCGGAAGAGTTGCGCGTGGCCATCGTGGACGGCCAGAAACTCTACAACCTCGATATCGAAAGCCCTGGCCGGGAACGCAAGAAGGCCAACATCTACAAGGGCAGGATCACCCGGGTGGAGCCCAGCCTGGAAGCCGCCTTCATCGACTACGGTGCTGAACGCCACGGCTTCCTGCCCCTGAAGGAAGTAGCCCACAGTTATTTCGACCCCAAATCCCTGGAAGGCAACAAGCGCCCCAGTATCCGCGAGGCCCTGCGCGAAGGTCAGGAAATCACCATCCAGATCGAGAAGGAGGAACGCGGCAACAAGGGCGCGGCCCTGACCACTTTCATCTCCCTGGCGGGCCGTTACCTGGTGCTCATGCCCAACAATCCCCGCGCCGGGGGCGTGTCCCGGCGCATCGAGGGCCAGGAGCGCACCGAGCTGAAGAAGGCCATGAGCCAGCTGGAGGTCCCCGAGGGCATGGGGCTGATCGTGCGCACCGCGGGGGTGGGCAAGAGCGCCGAGGAACTGCAATGGGATCTGGACTATCTGTTGCAGCTGTGGAGCGCCATAGAAACCTCCACCCGGGAGCGCAAGGCCCCCTTCCTGGTTTACCAGGACAGCAACGTCATCATCCGCTCCATGCGCGACTACCTGCGCGCCGACATCGGTGAGATCCTCATCGACAACCCCGAGGTCTATGCCGAGGCCAGGCAGTTCATCGAGCAGGTCATGCCCCGTTACATCAAGCAGCTCAAGCTGTACGAGGACGAGGTACCCCTGTTCTCCCGCTACCAGATCGAGTCCCAGATCGAAACGGCCTTCCAGCGTGAGGTGCGTCTGCCTTCCGGCGGCTCCATCGTCATCGATCCCACGGAAGCCCTGACATCCATCGACATCAACTCGGCCCGGGCCACCAAGGGCAGCAACATCGAGGACACGGCCCTGACCACCAACCTCGAAGCCTCCGAGGAGATCGCCCGTCAGCTGCGCCTGCGGGACATGGGTGGGCTGTTCGTCATCGACTACATCGACATGGGCCCATCCAAGAACCAGCGCCAGGTGGAAAACCGCCTGCGCGAAGCCATGAAGGAAGACCGCGCCCGGGTGCGCATCGGCCGCATCTCCCGTTTCGGCCTGCTGGAAATGTCCCGTCAGCGGCTGCGGCCTTCCCTGGGCGAGTCCGCTCACCAGGTCTGCCCACGCTGTGACGGCCAGGGACACATCCGCGACGTGGAATCCCTGTCCCTGTCCATCCTGCGCATCATCGAGGAAGAAGCCCTCAAGGAAAACACCGGCCGGGTGCAGGCCCAGCTGCCGGTGGAAGTCGCCACCTTCCTGCTCAATGAAAAGCGCCAGCCCATTTCCGAGATCGAGTCACGCCACAACATCAGCGTGGTGCTCATTCCCAACAAGCACCTGGAAACGCCCCATTACAGCATCGAGCGCATCCGCCGCCAGGACCTGCCCAAGGAAACCAGCTCCAGCTACAACATGATCGCCGAGCCCGAGGTGGCCGCGGCGGCCAGCCAGGAACAGCAGCGCCGGCAGATCGAACAACCTGCAGTGAAGAACATCACCCCTGCCCCGCGCGAAGCCACGCCTGAACCCGCTCCGAACAAGGACAAGCCTGAAGGCGGTTTCATCAAACGCCTGTTTTCCATCTTTACTTCAGCAGCCGAAGAGGAAACAGCTCAAAAGGAAGAAGAACCCGTCAAGTCCAAACAGGCAGGAAACGGCAGCCGTCGGGGCGAAAATGCCCGTGGCAGCAACCGCAACGGCCGGGACAGAAATGCCTCCGGAAAAAAAGCCCAGCAACAGAAATCCCGCGGGCAACAGAAGAAACAGGAGCAGAAGACAGGGCAGAAACGCACTGACAAGGATAACAGCAAGGATCAGCAGGAAAAACGCAGTGGCTCCGGCCAGAAACGGGGCCGCCGTGGCGGCCGGGGAAGAGGCCGCGGTCCCGGCACCCGGCAGAGCCAGGTACGCCAGGCCCAGGACGAGAACAGACAGGATGCTTCTTCCTCCGCTGACCAGCAAGCGGATACTGGCTCAAAACCGGCGCAACAGGCCTCGGCAAGCCGTCAGAAGCCTGTAAGCGACAAGGGCAAGGAGGGATCCGCAAAGAGCGCGACCGAATCCGGCAAGATCAAGCGCACCATCTCTTCAGGCAGCCTGAAGTCCAAATCATCCGTTCCCCGGCTAGACGAGGTAAACAAGCCCGCTGAGAAAGCAGCCCGTGAGGAACACCCGGATCAGCCAAAACAGGACGCCCCCGCGCCGGCAGCGGAGAACAGGTCCGCGCAGAAGGCTGATGCGTCATCCGGGACGAGCGCCGCCCAGGAGGCTCAACCGGCCACCAGGCCATCTTCTCCTCAAGCCGGGGAAGGCAAAGCATCCCGTGAAGCCAAACCTCCGGTTCCAGTCAAGGAGAAAATAACCGCCCTGGTCCCGGCTGCCCCGCCGGTTGTCAGCGAACCCTCCGGGGAAGTCTCCGAAAAAAAGGCTGCCACGGAGAATGTGGACAAACCGGAAATGACTGAAACAGCCGAGAAGAAAAGCACACCCCGGAAGAAGGTGGCCAAGAAAAAAACGGCCAAGAAAAAGACAGCCAAGAAAAAGGTGGCCAAGAAGAAGGTGGTATCCAAGGATGAAGCCCCCGTGGAAGACAAGGCGTCAGCCGGGGAGACAGCACCAAATGTCCCCAAGCCGCAGCCAGCGGAGAAGACAGCAGCTTCCACGGAACAAGCATCTGCGGACACTCCCACCGCGGAGCCCTCCCCCCCGGTGGTGGACAAGCCCAGCGAACAGGAGCCGAAGGACTGAAACAGGTTTCCTGTGCAATGAAAAAGGCCGCTCATCGCGGCCTTTTTCATTCTGGTCGATTGCTTCCATCCTACAAATGCCTGTTGCGAATCTCCTCCAGCAGGCCCCGGGACGCGGCTTCCACCATGTCGAATACCCGTTCGAAGCCCTGCTCGCCTCCATAATAGGGATCCGGCACTTCATCGATCCCGTAGTCGGTGGCGAAATCCATGAACAGCCGCAGCTTGTCCTCATTGCCGGCAGGACAAAGCTGGGAAAGAATCTCCAGGTTCTCCCTGTCCATGGCCAGGATGTAATCGAAGCGGTGAAAATCCTCCACCTCCACCTGCCGGCCCCGCAGATCCGACAGGTCGATGTTCCGGCGGGAAGCCGTGGCCTGGGCGCGGGAATCCGGGGGCTGTCCCACATGGTAGGCATGGGTGCCGGCGGAATCGATGGCAATCTTGTCTTCCAACCCCTCGTTCTTGACCAGCTTGCGAAACACGCCGTGGGCCGTGGGGGAGCGGCAGATGTTGCCCATGCAGACAAAGAGCACCGACACCTCAGCCATCGACGCTGGCCTCGTATCCGGCTTCTTTCACCGCGGCGATGAGGGCGGAGACATCGGCATCTCCCTTGACCAGGGCGCCGCCGGGCTCCAGGGTCACTTCTGCTTCGATGACGCCGGGCACGGCCTCCAGGGCCTTCTTGGTGTGGGCCACGCAATGACCGCAGGTCATGCCAGTGATCTTGAGTCGGGTTTCGGAAGACATGGAACTACCTCTCAGGGATTGTCGGGTTTGAAAAAGCGCAGCCGGTTGGCATTGGTCACCACGGTAACCGACGACAGGGCCATGGCAGCGCTGGCATACATGGGCTCCAGCATCCACCCGGTCAGGGGATAGAGCAGGCCCGCCGCCAGGGGAATGCCGGTGACATTATAGATGAAGGCGCCAAACAGGTTCTGCTTGATGTTGCGCAGGGTGGCGGTGGAGATGGCAATGGCGGTGCTGACATTGGCCAGGGAATCGCCCGCCAGGGTGATGTCCGCGTTGTCTATGGCCACATCCGTACCGCTGCCGATGGCAAAACCCGTGTCCGCCTGGGCCAGGGCAGGCGCATCGTTCACGCCGTCACCCACCATGCCCACCTTGCAGCCCTGGGCCTGCAGGGCTTTCACCACCTCGAGCTTGTCCTCGGGCAGCACCTCGCTGTGCACTTCGGCAATACCCAGGGACTCGGCCACCGCCCTGGCGGTCACCGCGTTGTCCCCGGTACACATGACCAGGGTCACGCCCCGTTTCTGCAGGGCCTGCACCGCCGCAGGTGTGTCCTCGCGAATGGGGTCGCGCAGGATGAGCAGTCCCTGCAGGCGCTCGCCGGAAGCCAGCCAGATGGGAGTGCCCCCCTGCCGCGCTTCCTGTTCCGCCTTTTCCAGAAGATCGTCCGTGAGGCTGATACCGGCCTCACGCAGGAAATGCTGATTCCCCAGCAAGGCCATTTCCCCGTGGATACGGGCCCGGATGCCACGACCGGAAACGGCGGCAAAGTCCTCTATGGTCTGGTTCTGCAAACCCCGCGCCTGGGCCGCCTTGACGATGGCTTCCCCCAGGGGATGCTCCGACTGGCTCTCCAGGCTGGCCGCCAGCACCAGCAGTTCATCCTCCGTCATCTTTCCCGCGGGATGAACAGCCGTCACCTCGGGCCGTCCCCGGGTCAGGGTGCCGGTCTTGTCCACCACCAGATGGGTGAGACTGGAGGCGCTCTGCAAGGCCTCGCTGTTGCGAATGAGGATATTGAGCTGGGCGGCCCGGCCAGTGCCCATCATGATGGCAATGGGGGTGGCCAGCCCCAGGGCGCAGGGACAGGCGATGACCAGCACGGCAATGCCTGCCGTGAGAGCGTAGGCCAGGGAAGGCTCCGGGCCGACGAAATACCACAGGGCAAAGGCGCTGATGGCGATGAGAATGACGATGGGCACGAACACCGCGGATACCTTGTCCACCAGGCGGCCGATGGCCGGTTTGCTAAGCTGGGCCTTTTTCACCATGTCGATGATATGCGACAAGGTGGTGTCGCTGGCCGGACGGCTCACTTCCAGAACGAAACTGCCGTTGAGATTGCGGGTGCCGCCGATAGCCTCGTCTCCCGCCTGCATCTCCACGGGAATGGGCTCCCCCGTGAGCAGGGATTCATCCACGCTGGAGCTGCCTTCGACAATCACACCATCGATAGGAACCGTTTCTCCCGGCCGCACGCGCAGCTTGTCCCCGGGGCGTAACAGGGAAACGGGCAGTTCCACTTCCTCGTCATCGACAAGGACATTGGCGGTCTTGGGCGCCAGCTTGAGCAGGGAGCCAATGGCCTCGGAAGTGGTGCGTTTCGCCCGCACTTCAAGGGCATGCCCCAGTTGCAGGAAGGCCAGGATGAGCACGGAGGCATCCAGGTACAGCTTGGGACTGCCGGGGATGAAATCCGGGTCGATGATGAACAGCACGGAGGACAGCCAAGCCGCCGAGGTGCCCAGAGCCACCAGGGTATCCATGTTGGCAGACAGATGCCGCGCCTGCCGGATGGCAGTGCGGTAGTAGTTGCGTCCGCTGAACCACATGGTGAACAACACAATAAGGGCGATGCCGCCCCAGACCACCTGGCCGCTCACGCCCAGGGGCGTGGTTGGCGCCTCGAGTTCCGGCAGCAGATCCAGCCATTCAGCGGCGATGAGGGCGCCGCCCACCAGACCGGCCACCAGAGCGCGCTGCCAGGAACGGCGGATCTCCCGCCGGGCCTGTTCCGCCTGCTCCACATAGGGATCGACGAACTGTTCCTCCACCACCGCCTGCAGCCCCTTGCGGCGCAGGCCAAGCACCACCCTTGCCGGGTGTTCCGTGGTGCGTACCACCAGCAGGGGCCAGTGGTCGTCCACCAACCATTCATCAATAGACAACAGCTCGTTCAAGGCAGCCAGCGCCCCTTCCCTGTTACCCTCATCCAGAAAACGCAGACGGAACTCGCCAGGCGTCTCACGGCTTTCCAGCCGCCTGGCCGCGTATCCCTGGTCGATGACGGCGTTCACCACTTCATCGGGATTGCCGCCGCGCACCAGGGCACGTTTTTCCACCAGATTCACGGAAACATCCTGAACGCCGGGAACCGCCCTGATGGCCTTCTCCACCGTGGCCACGCAGCTGGAACAGGTCATGTCGTCTATGCCGATCTCGTAGCCGTCATCGGCCATGCTGCCAGTCGGTATCAGCCGGGCGGGATAGCCCTGATCGATGATGGCTGCCACCACTTTCTCCGGGTCGCCCCCGACCACCAGGGCGCTCTGATCGACCAGATCCACGGCGGCTTCCTCCACCCCGGGAACGGACAGAATGGCCTTTTCCACCCGGCCCACGCAGCTGGCGCAGGTCATGTCTTCCACCCGCAGCCTGTAGGCTCCGGATTTCACCCGGGGTTTTGCAGCAGCCGTTTCCGGCTCGGGAATGGGACAGCTCTCGGGAATCTCCGGTAAGGGCTGGGCCGGATAACCGGCTTCGGACACGGCAGCCACCACCTGGCTGGGACGTCCGCCCTGGACACTCAGGGTGCCGGCCTCCAGATCCACCTGGGCCTGGCGCACGCCATCGACGGCCAGGGCGGCCTTTTCCACCCGGGCCGAGCAATGACCGCAGGTCATCCCTTCGACTTTCAGAACATAATGTTCGGGAATGCTCGTATCTTCCTGGGTCATGCCGGTACCTCTGGTTGATTCTTGGGCGTTCACATCATAATGATGCCGTCAACGACTGGCGTAGATGCCGGTTCTGCCCGTGCTGGTGAAGCTGATGATGTCATAGGGATCCTTGCGGAAACCTTCCATGCCGGGTGAGCCCATGGGCATGCCGGGAACCGCCACGCCCGCAATATCCGGTTTTTCCTCGAGTAACCGTTTTACCACGTCCGCGGGCACGTGCCCTTCCACCACATAGCCACCAATCCTGGCGGTATGACAGGAACGCAGGCGTTGTGGAACGCCATACTCATCTTTCTTCGGGGTGACATTGTACTGCTCATGCACCTCTACGCTGAAGCCAGCATCACGCATGTGTTGCACCCACTTCTTGCAGCAGCCACAGGTCGGGCTCTTGTACACGACCAGATTTTCCGCCTGGGAAGTATCGGGCTGAAAGCCCAGCACCAACAGCCCTGCCACCAGGACGGTTGACAGAACCATCCACAAGACAGGTTTGTTTTTGTTCATCTTGCTCATTTCATCTATTCCTCGATTCACATGAAAAACCGCTTGAGCCTGCGCTTCGCCGTAGGTCGGGCTTCAGCCCGACATCCCCCTGTCGCAGGGTCAATGTCGGACTGAAGTCCGACCTACCAAAGCCCGAGTAACGCAGGCTTGCTCAGAACCAGAGGCGGAAGCCGGCAACGAATTCCACGTCGCTGGTTTTTCCGCCCTCGTCCTCAGCATAATCCGCGGTCTTGCCAAACTTGTTCCACCAGACCACGCCGACATAGGGCGCAAACTCACGCACGATCTCGTAACGCAGGCGCAGGCCCAGCTCGAGATCGGACAGGCCGGCGCCGACACCGGTTTCCTCATCGTCCTTGCTGTACAGGCTCATCTCCAGTTCGGGAGAGAGAATCAGCTTCTGGGTGAACAGGTACTCGTACTCTGCGGAAAACGCCGCTGCCAGGCGGCCGGATTCTCCTACATAGGCGGTGGCATCCACCTCGAACAGATAGGGAGCCAGGCCTTTTACACCCAGAGCAAACCAGTCACGATCCGGGGTGGGCCGGAAATCATGCCGCCAGCCCGCCTGCAGATCCCAGAAGGGCGCGATGGCTCGGCTGTAGAGCACTTCGACATTGCCCTCCTCGGTGCCTTCTTCGCCACGCTCACCTTCCGATTTGAGCCAGAGCTTGTTCAGGTCCTTGCCCGCCCAGGCCTGGGCATCCCAGACCAGGGCCGTGCCTTCATCCGCGTCACGAAACTCCAGTTTGTCCATCTTCAGCATGAACAGGAAAGGATCGTCGTTCATGCCGCCTGCCAGGGCGCTTCCGGAAAGGCCCAGGGCCACTATCATTGCATTGATTCTTTTCATCCTGCTTCTCCTCAACTGACCTGAACTTCACGGAACATGCCCAGCATGTGATACAGCAGATGGCAGTGATAGGCCCATCCGCCCTTGGCATCCACGGTGACGCGATAACTGATGCGCGATCCGGGCTGCACGATGACCGTATGCTTGCGGGGAATGAAATCATTGTCCCCGGTTTCCAGGTCACTCCACATGCCATGCAGGTGCATGGGGTGGTTCATCATGGTGTCGTTGACGAAAGTGATGCGCAGGCGCTCCCCCATCTTCCAGCGCAGGGGTTCGGCATCGTTGAACTTCACGCCGTTCATGGACCACATGTAACGCTCCATATTGCCGGTCAGATGCAGCTGGATCTCCCGATCAGGGTCCCGTGGGTCATTGGTGCCATGCAGATGTTTCAGGTCGGCATAGGTGAGCACCCGGCGGCCGTTGTTGCGCAGACCCACGCCAGGATCATCCAGCCGATACTGGGGCGCATCGGCGCGCATATCCACATGAGGGCCGTACTCCGTGGGAGCATGGGTGACCTTGCCACCAGTGAAATCAGAGGGATGGGCCGGCTTGCCCATGGGCATTTTCATGCCATTCATCTGGTGCTGGCTGTGATCCATGCCCTTCATGTTCATGCCGCCCATCTGGTGCTGGCTGTGATCCATGCCCTTCATGTCCATTCCGCCCATCTGGTGCTGGTTGTGGTCCATATCAGCCATCTGATGCTGACTGTGATCCATGCCTTTCATGTCCATGCCACCCATATTGTGCATGCCGTGACCCATGCCACTCATGTCCATCCC
Organism: Sedimenticola sp.; assembly: GCA_027026755.1. Classification (GTDB taxonomy): domain Bacteria; phylum Pseudomonadota; class Gammaproteobacteria; order Chromatiales; family Chromatiaceae; genus Thiolapillus. Next base: position 40,908 of record JALVNE010000054.1, read on the forward strand.
CATATCCATGTGGGTGAGATTGGGCACAGGATCCATGGCCGGCACTTCGGCTTTCATGGCCGGATCGGGCGTCAGGATACCCCGGGCATAGCCGGAACGATCGATGGATTGGGCGAAGATGGTATAGGCGCCATCATCGGGCTCCACGATCACATCGTAAGTCTCGGCAACGCCAATGCGGAATTCATCCACGGACACCGGCTGCACATACTGTCCATCCGCGGCAACCACCGTCATCTTGAGGCCGGGAATCCGCACATCGAAAAAGCTCATGGCGGAACCGTTGATGAAACGCAACCGCACTTTCTCTCCCTTGCGGAACAGGCCGGTCCAGCCGTCAGCCGGAGTCTGACCATTCATGAGATAGGTATAGGTATAGCCTGTGACGTCCGCCAGGTCGCGCTGGCTCATGCGCATCTGCATCCACATCTTGCGCTCGGACCAGGTACGGGCCAAGCCCTTTTCCCGGAGATCCTTCATCAGATCCTTGTGGGTGCGCTCGTTGAAGTTGTAATAATGGCTGAGCTTCTTCAGCTTGGCGTACACGACCCTGGGATCTTCATCCGTCCAGTCGGAGAGCATGACCACATAGTCCCTGTCATAGGTGAAAGGCTCAGGCTCCAGGGGGTCGATAATGATGGGACCATAAAGCCCGGTCTGCTCCTGGAATCCGGAGTGGCTGTGATACCAGAAGGTGCCACTTTGCACGACCTTGAACTGGTAGGTGTGGGTGGTTCCGGGCGCAATGCCGTGAAAACCGTCAGAAATATTGGGCACCCCATCCTGGCTGCTGGGCAGGATAATGCCGTGCCAGTGAATGGAGCTGGTTTCCGGCAGGTTGTTCTTCACCCGCAGGGTAACCGTGTCACCCTCTTTCCAGCGCAGAATGGGCGCGGGAAGTGAACCATTGACCGTGGTGCCAATACGCGGGGTACCGGTAAAGTTGACCACTTGTTCACCAATGGCCAGGTCGAAATCGCGGCCCTTCAAAGTGGGAATCTTTTGTTGTTGATCAGCGCTGGCCCACAGGGCACGGGAACCCAGCCCCAGACTGGCAGCCATGCTTCCCATGGCCAGCCCCTGAACAAAACGGCGGCGTGATGGAGACGCCAGGTCTCCGGAAAAAACATTTTTCCTGTATCTCATGAAATCTCATTCCTCTGCATTACGGCGTGCATTGCATCGCCGTATAAACCTATGTTTATTGGTCAGACAAACTCCGAACGGAGCTATAGCAGGGAATCAGACTTGCGGAGGACGATACAGAAGGGTATGGACTGAAACGGCCTTGCCTTCCGGCTGCGTGCTTGAAACAGAGGCAGGCTCAGGAATCTGGAACAGAAAGGAAACAGGCAGAAATGCCGTGACCACACAGGAGACGCATTGATGGCTGCTGCAGGAATTTCCACTGCAACACTTGCTTTCCTTGGCACAATCCCTGCAATCCATGCTTGCATCCATCATGGATTGGTCATGCAGGGTTTGTGTCTGCAGAGCAGGAGATTTGGCCATGTTACCGGCAGGCATGGACATTGCCGACGCGAACAATCCCTGCAGCGGCGCCAGCGCCAACATCAGGGACAAAATCACAGCGACGAGTTGTCGGGGGAAACCACGCATGGACTTAATGATAATGAATTTCATTTTCATGGTCAACCATAACCGGCTGACCAACCGACCTCAGGCTTTTCTTGCCTGGGCCGAAAGTTCGCCAAACCCGTATTTTTTTATCAGGCGGTATACATGCCGTTCACTGATGCCCATGATCTGCGCGACCGTGGCGCGATGCCCGGCGTGCTTTTCCAGTAACATCTTCAGGTAACTGGCTTCCAGTTCTTCAAGGGTTGGTGACGATCCGCCGGGCAGATCCAGTTGAAATCCGGCTTCCTGCTGACAGGCGCCAAAGGTCAGGTGTTGACTGCGGATCATCTTGTTTTTCCCTGAAAGAATGATGGCCCGCTCCACCACATTTTTCAACTCGCGCACATTGCCTGGCCAGTCATAGGCAATCAACTTGCGCATGGCTTCCTTGGTGACGGTTTTTTTCACCCGCATGGAAAAATTGTGATTGCGCAGAAAGTGTTCCACCAGCCAGGGAATATCCTCACGGCGCTCCCGCAAGGGCGGCGCATAGATGGTGAAAGCTTCCAGGCGGTAATAGAGGTCGGCGCGGAATTCGCCATTCTCGGACATCTTCTTGAGGTTGCGGTTCGTAGCCGCGACGATGCGCACGTCCGAATCCAGGTCACGGGTGCCCCCCACGCGTCGGAACTTTCCGGTTTCCAGGACGCGCAACAGCTTGGCCTGTATGGGCGGGGGGATCTCGCCGATCTCATCCAGAAACAGGGTGCCGCCCGCCGCGCCTTCTATCAATCCTTTTTTCTTGCGGTCAGCACCCGTGAAAGCGCCTTTTTCATGGCCAAAAAGTTCTGATTCGAACAGGCTTTCCTGCAGGGTGCAGCAATCGACTGCAACGAAGTTTCTGTGGGCACGCCTGCTCTGATCATGGATGGCGCGTGCCACCAGTTCCTTGCCTGCACCACTTTCCCCCAGCACCAGTACGGTGAGATCGGTATCCGCGACAGCATCGATCAATTCCTTTACCCGGTTGAGGGCATCGCTCTGGCCAATCATGTAAGAGTGAGAACCTGATTGCGCGGCCAGGCGGGACTTGCAGAACTGATGGTCGTTACGCAAAGCTTCCGTTGCCAGCACTCGTTCAACCGTGAGGGACAATTCCTCCGGACTCACGGGCTTGGTCAGGTAATCCGCCGCCCCCGCATGTATGGCCTCCACGGCATTCTTGACGGTACCATAGGCCGTCAGCACGATGACCGGATGGGATTCTCCCAGTTCCTGTAGCTCATCGATACAGTCCCCGTCGGGAAGACGCATATCAGAAATAATCAAATCGGGTTCATTCTTCTGCAACCAGGCACGAGCCTCCGCCAGGTTTTCCACTCCATGCCCCTGGTGCCCCATGTATTCCAGTTGGCGCACAATCATGCGATTGAGCACACGATCATCCTCGATCACCAGAATACTGGCTTTCATTGCCATGGACCATCCTCCGTAGCTTCGGGCAGACTGACCAGAAAACTGCTTCCCTGCCCTACCTTGCTGGTCACGCTCAAACTGCCACCATAGGCTTCCACAATGGCCTTGGAAATCGGCAGGCCAAGCCCTGTGCCATGAACCCCATCCGCCCGCCGGCTGAAGAAGGGCATGAAGATATAAGGCAGTTCTTCATCCGATATGCCCACCCCCGTATCACTGATACGCATCAGTATCTGCCCATCCAGACGCTCCACGAACACCTGCAGTTCGCCCCCTTCCGGCATGGCATGGAAAGCATTTTGTACAAGATTGAGTATCAACATGCGGATTTCACTGTTACTGGCGATAACTCTGCATGGGGTATCCGGACAGTGTTGCTGTATGCGGATTCCTGCCTGCTCTGCTTCCCAGCGCAACAGGCTGAGGGTGTCAGCCAATGCCTCCTGGATATCCACCAGTTCCTCCTGCTCCATAGGCGTGGCGCTGAGGCGCAACAATTTGTCGGTAATATGGATGCACTGATCCATTTCCTTCTCCACGATGGTCAGATCATCAGTAACATCTGCAGCCTGACCGTCATGCTGTTGTATGTTGAGCATGAGTGAATGCAGCGCCAACTTCATGGAACTCAATGGATTGTAGATCTCATGGGCCACGCCGGCGGCCAACCTGCCCAGCTCTGACAGACGTTGTTCATGGGTAAAACGCACCTCCTTACTCAAATCCCGTATGGATTCCACCACCAGCATTGTTTGTCTGCCTTCCCTCTCCACCATCACCGGCGCCGCATAAACCTCCACATCCAGGAAATCCCCCTCTTCGCAAACATGACGATGGATGACTTTCAGGGGCTTTCCACTGCGCTGGATTTCCACCAATGGGCAGGTATAGAGTTCGGACGGACAGGGGGAATCCAATCCGTGGGAGGCGGCGTAACATTTGCCGCCGACCCGGGCATGTTCGCAATGACCCGCCTGTTCCACAAATGTCTTGTTGACCAGCACCATGTTGTAGTCCATATCGATGATGCGCACACCATCGGGAATGGCGTCGATCATGGCCTGGAGAAAGGCTTTGCTCTCATCCAGCTTGCGGGTATGGCTCTGAAGGTTCTCCGCCATCTGGTTGAAAGTCTGACCCAGGCGAGCCAGTTCGTCATTGCCTTCAGTATTCACCCTGGCATTCAGTTCGCCCCTGGAAAGCGCCTGACTGGTGCGGCTCAGGGCGGCAACGGGCTTGAGTATGAAGCGTCGAATGAACCACCAGCCACCAATAAGATTGAGAATGACGATGAGCGCCCCGGCGCCCATGAGCATCAACGTGGTATTGCGTGCCTGCTGCCGGATGGATGTCGCATCGTAGTCCACCAGCAGTATGCCATTGACGGGATGTTCCTCCATGGGGCCATGACAGGGCCGGCAGGGAGGTTTGTTGTGAACCGGGTTCACGCTGCGCAACACTTCACGGCCACGCGTATCCCGGGTGAACAGGGTATGGGCTTTCTCACCTTTGACCATTTCGAGCGGAAGATGGCGGCCTTCATCTTCCCTGCGGCTGGCAAAACGTACTTCGCCCTTGGGATTGGCGATCATCACGGATGAAATATTGGGTTGGCTACCCAAGTGCCGTACGATGTAGATGAGCCCGGCCAGATCACGCTTGAGCATGGCATTCTCCAGCGAAGACTGGAGCAGATTGTTGACCTCACGCACCGCCTGGGCGCGTTCTTGTTTGAGTTCTTCCTGATAGAACGTCAGAAACAACAGCAGGAACACCACGGAACTCACGAGGAAACCCGCGATGGTGGCCGCGGTGAACTTGTGATTCAAACTGTTTCCAAACCACGCCATTTCTTCCTCCGGCAACCGTGTCTATGAGTATTGTACGCCTGACGAAGAATAAGTCTCTGACATATTGTCAGGCACGACACCCGTACTGCCCCGGACAACAGCGCTTCCTGTCATCCTGGACATCCCGTGATTGCTACAAACTCCGCAAACATTCGCGTATTGGCCTGACTCTTGCTTGGCAACCCGAGTAACGCTATATGAAACTGTACACCAGACCATTTCAATCACTACATGGGGAACAGCAAGATGACTCACACCGTCCATTCATCGGCAACAAGAAACCTGATTCTCTGGATTTTTCTTCTACAGGGAGGACTGGCCGGCGCCGCTTCTGTTTCCGAACTGGAAAAATCGCTGGAGTCGAACCAATCAGCCAAAGCGGAAGCCAGTCATCCTCTTCCATCCGATGATCAGCTCATCGAGGCTCTGAAAGATGCCGGATGGGACGCCTCACGAACCGCAAGCGGCGATCTGGTGCTCAGGCCGAACACTTCAGGCAAGACTGAAAATCCCACGCCTTCCCAAAACAGTCGTTGGCAACAACTGAGGCTGGAGTTGGAAAAAGCGGGATGGAGCACCTCTGAAGATACCGATGGTGCCTTGGTGCTCAGGCCACCACGAAACCAGTCTTCCAGGAGCAAACCCGCGGTATCCAGGGGATCCGGATCATTGGCCGGCATGAAGGAGAAACTGGAGGCTGCAGGCTGGCGAATCGAACAAACAGCAGACGGAAGCATGCTTTTGTATCCTCCTGGCAATGACGAGACAGGCACTGTAGCGCCCTGCGCTGGCGTAATGACCCGCTACCGTCCGGATCTGCCCGTGGACTCCTGGCAAAAGGCGTATGATGTCGCAAAAAGCTGGTTGGCCGATCAATCCGGCATGAAAGCCAGCGTAGGCCGTATCCGCAGAATACTGGGTGTACATATCATCAGTATCGTCTCCTCCAAACGCCCGTATCGCCTCAGGCACCAGATTGCCATTCGCAACAGCGATGGCGCGGTTATCGTTCTTGACTGACGCATTCCCGCGAACCCTCCTGAGCCGTGAGCCCGCGTGGCTCATGGAAAATGGCGATGCTTCCCTGCATCGCGGCGGCTGTCGCCTTTTGCGACAGCCTCCTTTGGCTTTGGAGGGAGAGGAGCTTCAGGGCTTTCTCACCCCCCTCCTCCGCCCGCGGGGGAGGGAAATACCAGGCGTATTTCCACGCTGACATTGCAGAAGCCCCTCCCCAGGCAATTCCAGCCCTATGACAGGATGTCAGCCACACGATCCCCGTTGAAACAATAATTACAACTTACTGTTTTTTATGGGATAAATAGACGTTTCCATGGAAAACATTCAAGTGGTTTCGATGATTGGATCAGGAATTAGGGGATCGCCGGGTGACACTTTGTCAGGTTTACCCCGGTATCCAGAACCGTCTAAACATACATCTGCGGGAATGCAAACGCAGGCATCATATTTTTTAACCAATTCTCAATTACTTGGATATACAGTGACTGATCTGGCACAAGGATTGCTTGCTTGACGGGCAACCACCCACATTACCAATACAGGATTGTGCCCAATGAAAACACTTTATCCCGCGAGCCTTGTCATCTTATTGTTGGCCCCCCTTTCATCCTATGCGAACAAGCCCTACCCCATCGCGGGAACACAACCCTATGCCCGGCCTGTGGGCGCACCTGTCATCGAATGGGTGCATCACGATCAGGCGTGGTTCAAACATGCTCTGACGGGTATTCAGCCCCCTTTTCCCCGCAGCCTGTATTTTCTGGACAACCAGGGCAACTGGTATACGCCCTTTGTCCATCCAGGCATGACCGGGCGTTACGATATTCGGGGATGGCATCAAAAATAGTTTTTCGTTTTCGGCAAAAGCTTGCTGAATGCCGGAGACAACTACCAAGGAGCCACACGGCTCTACAATAACTTCTGAAGGAGTAACACCATGAAAACACGAATGCGTAATATCACCAAACAAATCAAAAAGGCCGTAGGCATTGCTGCCTTTGTCAGCACCGCAATGGTCACTACCGCTGGTGCCAGCATGTATGGCATGTCTGGGATGAATGGTATGGGTGGCATGTCCGGCATGGGCGGCATGTCCGGCATGGGCGGCATGTCCGGCATGGGCGGCATGTCCGGCATGGGCGGCATGTCCGGCATGGGCGGCATGTCCGGCATGGGCGGCATGTCTGGCATGGGCGGCATGTCTGGTATGTCTGGCATGGGCGGCATGTCTGGCATGAGCGGCTACTTCAAGATTACCCCCCAAGGCCAGATCTTCTTCTACCCGGCTAGCGGCATGTCCGGTATGAGTGGCATGGGCGGCATGTCTGGCATGGGTGG
>JALVNE010000055.1 GCA_027026755.1 Sedimenticola sp.
TATTGACTTAAAGCCTTAATCTATTCAGTGTAATCCAGAGATTCAGCAACAGGCCGAACCAAGGTAAACGCGGCATTTTACTCGATTTTTACCAAATGTGAAGCACCAAAGGCACTTTTTTTGCCCGATGGCGGGTCTGTATCGGCAGGCGCCATGGGAGCACACCATGAAAACAAGCCAAATTACGATATTTTTCAGTACGCTACTGTCATTTCCCAGACGGGGTCGGAGTCAACAAACCACCGGCTGCAAGCCGGTGGCATGAGGATTACGCACTGTAAGTGCGGTTCCGGCTAAAGCCGGCTTCAAGCCGCCGGCCCATGCCGGTTCATGACGACTCGAAGTCGCCGGGGTCAACCACCTTGAATTGTTCTTCTGTCTCACTATGCTGTTCGATATAGGCCGCAACCATTTCATCTGAGACATTCCCTGTACTACACGCAAAATACCCTCGGGCCCACATCCTTTGACCCCAGTACGCCTTTTGAAGGGAACGGTATTCCCGCTGGAGCTTGTACGACGTCTTCCCTTTCAGCTTCTGAACCAGCTTGCTTACCGATACCTGCGGCGGCATCGATATCAGCAGATGCACATGCAACTGAAATACCGAATGCGTCCCTCGTCTGCACTCACTCATGCTCCCTACACTAAACTCGGAGGCTGAAAGCTGCCAGCTGAAGCTGGGGGCTTGAACCCTCCCACGTTGGGACAGTCAAATCAGGATAGCGTACGATGAATCCACCGCCTGGCGTGATTTGACTCCGACCCCTGCACTTGGGCTGCACCAGGCGATGGGCTTCATCCCAGTGATTGTCCCGGGCCAGATTCAGGATTTGGACATAATCGATCATTTTCCCGTCTCCGGTGACATAGGGGTCGGAGTCAAATCAAGATGATTTTGCAAAATTCAACGGCTTGGGTGATTTGACTCCGACCCCTCACGATATTTTCATTCCTGCGCCAGCACCTTGCCAATACGGTTCTTCATCACCCCGTAATACACCACGGGAATCACCACCAGGGTGAGGATGGTGGACACCAGCAGGCCGAAGATCAGGGCCACGGCCAGGCCAGAGAAAATGGGATCGTCGAGTATGAAGAACGCACCCATCATGGCCGCCACGGCGGTGAGCACGATGGGCTTGGCGCGCACGGCAGCAGAACGCACCACAGCCGCTTCGAAGCTGGAGCCAGCACGCACTTCCTGGTTAATGAAATCCACCAGCAGGATGGAGTTGCGCACGATGATCCCCGCCAGAGCGATCATGCCGATCATGGAGGTGGCCGTGAACTGGGCGCCCAGCAAGGCATGGCCAGGCAGGATGCCAATGATGGTCAATGGTATGGGCGCCATGATGACCAGGGGCACCAGATAGGAGCGGAACTGGGCCACCACCAGCAGGTAGATGAGCAGCAATCCCACGGAATAAGCGATGCCCATGTCGCGGAAGGTTTCATAGGTGACCTGCCACTCGCCATCCCATTTCAGGCTGAACTCATAGGGGTTGGCGGGCTGGCTGAGGAACCACTGCACCGGCCCGTTCTGTTTCTCCAACCGGGAGGAAATATCGAACATGCCATACAGCGGGCTGTCGGTCTTGCCCGCCATGTCGCCCATGACATAGACCACGGGCAGCAGATCCTTGTGATGGATACTGTATTCCCGTTCCGAAGGCACCACGGACACCAATTCGGACAAGGGCACGAAGCTGCCATTGCGACCACGAATCTTGAAAGCCAGCACCTGGTCCAGGTCCGCCCGCGCCGCTTCGCTCAGGCGCACGCGGATGGGCACGGCATATTTCAGGTTGGTGCCATGGATGAAAGCCATGTCCTCGCCATCCAGCACCGTGGACAGCGCCTGGGCCACATCCGCCTGGGAGACACCTAGGCGCGCCGCGCGCACCCGGTCCACCACCACCACAGCCTTGTCCGAGGGAAACTCCACGGAGTCGTCCACATCCACGATGTCGGGGGTGTTTTCAAAAACGTCCCGCACTTTCTTGGCCGCTTCGATCTGGCCCTCGTAGTCGATGCCATAGATCTCCGCCACCAAAGGCGAGAGCACCGGCGGCCCCGGCGGCACTTCCACGATCTTGGCGTTGCCGTCATAGCTGGAAGCAATGGCCTGCACCCGGTCGCGCACGGACAGGGCAATCTCGTGACTCTTGCGTTCCCGGTGATGCTTGTCCACCAGGTTCACCTGCATGTCTCCGAGATAGGCGCCTTTGCGCAGGTAATACTGGCGCACCAGACCATTGAAGCTGATGGGCGCGGCAGTGCCGGCATAAACCTGGTAATCCCGCACTTCGGGCACCGTGGACAAATAGGCGGCAATCTCGTTCAGGGTCAGGCTGGTCTGTTCCAGGGAAGTGCCCTCGGGCATATCCAGCACGATCTGGAATTCGGACTTGTTGTCGAAGGGCAGCATTTTCATGATGACTTGCTTGCCCACCACCAGGGAGACAGAAGCGGCGATCAGCGCCAGGATGCCGAACAGCAACAGCCAGCGATTACGCCGCCCTTTCTTCTCATGCAGAAAAGGCCGCATGATGGCGTCGAAGAAACGGTCCAGCCCGCCCCTGGTGGCCTCCTCGTGGCCTTCCGCCGTTCCGTCGGCCATGTGCGCCAGCAGGTGGTTGGTGAGCCAGGGGGTGAAGATGAAGGCCACGGCCAGGGAGATGAGCATACCCATGGAGGCGTTGATGGGAATGGGACTCATATAAGGCCCCATGAGGCCGGTGACAAAGGCCATGGGCAGCAGGGCGGCAATGACGGTGAAGGTGGCCAGGATGGTAGGGCCGCCCACCTCGTCCACGGCCTTGGGGATGGCTTCCATGAGCTTTTTCCCACCCATGGCCAGGTGCCGGTGGATGTTCTCCACCACCACGATGGCATCGTCCACCAGGATACCGATGGAGAAAATGAGGGCGAACAGGGACACCCGGTTGAGGGTGAAGCCCCAGGCCCAGGAAGCGAACAGGGTGATGGCCAGGGTCACGGCCACCGCCGCACCCACGATGATAGCCTCGCGCCAGCCCAGGGCAATGAGCACCAGCAGGATTACCGAGGAGGTGGCGAAAATCAGCTTGCTGATGAGTTTCTTCGCCTTGGCGTCCGCTGTCTCGCCATAGTTGCGGGTAATGCTCACCTGAACATTGTCGGGAATGAAGGTGCCCTTGAGTTCTTCAAAGCGTTTGATGACCCGCTGGGCGATTTGCACGGCATTGGTGCCGGGCTTCTTGGCCACGGCAATGGTCACGGCCGGATAGTCGGTGTCCAGCGCCTTGGGAGCCGCGGGGCCGGGACCGGTCCAGACATAGTTCTTGGGCAGGTCGGGGCCTTCTTCCACCCGGGCCACATCACGCAGGTACACGGGCTTGCCGTCTTTCATGCCGATGACCAGGTTCGCCACTTCCGCCGGGCTGCTGAAGAACACCCCGGCCTGGACCAGGATCTCGCGGTTGTCTGCCGTGACCTTGATGTTGTCCCGGGAGGCATTGCCCGCCTGCAGAGCCATGCGCAGGTCATTGAGGTCGATGCCGTAGCCCGCCAGAGACTGGGGATCGACGATGACTTTCACCGCCCGCTCCCGGGCCCCTATGGTGTAGATGTCCCGGGTGCCGGGCACGCGCTTGAGTTCGGATTCGATGGCATGGGCCACCAGGCCCAGTTCGTAGGCCCCCATGGCGGGGTCCTTGCTCCACAGGGTGGCGCTGACGATGGGCACGTCGTCTATGCCCTTGGGCTTGACGATGGGCTGACCCACGCCCAGGTTGGGCGGCAGCCAGTCCAGCTTAGAGAATATCTTGGAATACAGGCGCACGATGGCGTCGGTGCGGTCTTCCCCCACCTTGAACTGCACCGTGAGCACGGACATGCCGGGCATGGAGGAGGAATACACATGCTTGATCCCCTCGATCTCCGACAGGGCCTGTTCCGCCGGGGTGGACACCAGGCTCTCCACCTCACGGGCAGCGGCGCCGGGGAAGGCGATGAACACATTGGCGAAAGTCACGTTGATCTGGGGTTCTTCCTCCCGGGGCGTGACCAGCACGGCAAACACCCCCAGCAGCATGCCCAGCAAGGCCAGCAGGGGGGTGATCTGGGTGGACTGGAAACGCCTGGCGATGGCGCCGGAAAGACCCAGGCGAGGCTTATTCATGACCGCCTTGCTCCCGCGCCTTGCGGCGCTGGCGCTTCAACTCAACACCCGCCTTGATGGGATCGAGAAACACCTGGTCACCTTCCTGCAGGCCGGAGAGCACAGTGACGGCCTCCTCGCCCAGGGCATCTCCCAGGCGCACATAGCGGAAATGGATGCGCTTCTCATCCTCGTCCAGCACATAGACGCCGGTGACCTCGGAGCGATAGGCCACGGCAGAGGCGGGAATCACCAGGGCCGGGGCCGTGCCAGTCTCGAAGGCCGTCTTCACCAGCATGCCGGGGAACAGATTCTCCACCTTCTTCGGCAGCATGAGGCGCAGCTTGAAAGTGTTGGAGGCCGGATCAGCAAAGGGGAAGATGGTCATGTCCGTGACCTCTATCCAGCGTCCACCGGGCAGCTGTACCCGCGCCCTGCCCTTGCTGCGAATGGCAATGATCAGGCTTTGGGGCACATCCACGGCCACGCGCAGCTGCTCCAGGGAAATACCGCTCATCAGGGGCGTGCCCGGGTGGGCCACTTCCCCCACTTCCACATGGCGCTTGGTGACGATACCCTTGTAGGGCGCCGTGACCCGGGTGTAGCTGAGCTGCTCCTGCGCCTGGGCCAGGGCGGCTTTGGCCGCGTCCAGCTTGGCCCGGGCCGTATCCAGGGACGCCTGGGCCTTGTCCAGGTCCGAGCGCGACACCAGTTTCCTGTCGAACAGATCCTTGATGCGCTTATGGTTGGAACGGGCATCCGCCATCACCGCCGTGGCAGCACGCAGATCCGCCTCGGCGCGGCGCAGTGCCGCCTTCTGCTCCGTGTCCTTGAGCTTGACCAGCAGAGCACCGGCTTCAACGACATCGTTCACATCATAATAGATGGCCTCCACCTGGCCATTGGTCTGGGCGGAAATGGTAGACTGGTTCACCGCCTCAATCACGCCATCGAGCCGGAATACCCGGGGCACGGTGACTTCCTCCACCGTGGCCGTGGCCAATTCCGTTTCGGTGGCTGTACCTGCGACCGGTAGCAGGCAGACCAGAAACAGGAAAGCAGCGTGCATCTTCATGGGATTACTCTGGATATAGTTGATATATCGCCAATATAGGGGCATCCAAGAACCTTATCAAGAACAATTATCAATTGAAAAGGCTTGCAAAATGAGTACTTATGACGTGGTTATCATCGGCAGCGGCCCCGGCGGCGAAGGCGCGGCCATGCGCCTGGCCAAGGCGGGCAGGAAAGTCGCCGTGGTCGAAGAACAGCCCCAGGTAGGCGGCAACTGCACCCACCGGGGCACCATTCCCAGCAAGGCCCTGCGCCATGCCATACAGCTGCTGGCGGACTACCGGCATCACCCCCTGTTCGAGCATACCCTGTCCACCATGGACATCACCTGGCCCCAGCTGCTGCGCACCTCGGACCAGGTCATAGGCCAGCAGGTGAGCATGCAGCACCGCTACTACACCCGCAACGGCGTGCATGTGCTGCATGGCCGGGGACGTTTCATCGACACCCATGAACTGGAAGTGACCCGGGCCGACGGCAGCACTCTGAGCCTCAAGGGCGAGCATTTCATCATCGCCACGGGCTCCCGTCCCTGGCGTCCGCCGCAGCTGGATTTCAGTCACCCGGCCATCCGGGACAGCGACACTCTGCTGCACCTGGACCACACCCCCCGCCGGGTCACCATCTTCGGCGCCGGGGTCATTGGCTGTGAATACGCCTCCATCTTCGCCAATCTGGACGTAAAGGTGAATCTGGTGAACACCCGCGACCGCCTGCTCTCCTTTCTGGACGATGAGGTCACCGATGCCCTGAGCTATCACCTGCGCGACCAGGGCGTGCTGCTGCTGCACAACGAGTCCCTGGACTCTGTGACCACAGATGACGGCGAGGTCAGCCTGACCTGCAAGTCTGGCCGGGTGATCCGTTCCGACATCCTGCTCTGGGCCAATGGGCGCACGGGCAATACGGCAGACATGGGCCTGGAGGACCTGGGCATCGCCATCAACAGCCGGGGACAAATCGAAACCAACGAGCGCTTTCAGTCCTCCCAAGAGCACATCTTCGCCGTGGGCGACGTGGCCGGCCCCCCGGGGCTGGCCTCCGCCAGTTACGACCAGGGCCGTTTCGTGGGCAGTTACATCGCCGAGGGCAAGGTGGACTGGCGCTTGGTGGACGAAGTGCCCACGGGCATCTACACCAGCCCCGAGATCAGCTCCCTGGGACGCACCGAATCCGAGCTGACCCAGCAGAACATTCCTTTTGAAGTGGGCCGGGCGGAATTCAAGAACCTGGCCCGGGCGCAGATCTCCGGGCATACCGTGGGCATGCTCAAGATCCTGTTCCACCGGAAAACCCTGGAGATCCTGGGCATACACTGCTTTGGTCAGGAAGCAGCGGAGATCATCCACATCGGCCAGGCCATCATGTCGCAGCCGGGCGCGGGCAACAACCTGCGCTATTTTGCCGAAACCACTTTCAACTACCCCACCATGGCGGAAGCCTACCGGGTGGCGGCGCTGTATGGCTTGAACCGGCTGAACTGAAAATGCCACCCCACACGGGATCGGCAAGGGGTCGGAGTCAAAGTCACGAAAACGTAGGCAGTTTCGATGGCTGAGAACGGACTGGTTTCGTGCCGCCAATGGCCGGAGAAAGTTTGACTCCGCCCCCGGCGGACGCTCATCTCGGCAGCCAGAGCATCATGACCGCACAGAAAATCACCAGCAGCACGAACCAGATGACAAAGCGCCTGCGCGCTCCGGCCCGATAGCCCTTCTCCTGAAAATGCGACACCGCCCCGCAATGAGGACAGTGCGCCACATCGGCGGGAATCTTCTTCCCGCAGTACAGGCAGTTAACCTGGTCTGCCATCGATCCGGGGCTTGATAAGGATGGGAGTGTAAACCAATACGAAGGCCAGAAAGGCCAGTATCCACAGGCCGCCCGCAATGTTTATCCACAGGTTGAACTTTTCCACCATGAACAAAGGGCCGAACACCCGCACCAGGGCGCCAATATTGAGCAGAACGAAGGCGACGGGCATAAGCGGCCCGGTATCATTGATATTGCGCCCGGTATGGCCCAGGGCGACCCGGGACATCATGCCCAGGGTGAGCACGCCTATTCCCCCAACGGTGATGGCGTGCAGGGCCACGGCGTAGGGCAGCAAATCGAATCCTGCCAGCCCCCGCAGGGCCAACCCCAGCACCAGCCAGGCATAACCCAGATGCAATACCCACAGGATGGGCCAGCGCCAGATGCCGCCGTCATACCAGCCCCAGAGCCTCAGGGCCTGTACCAGGGCCGCGAGCAGCAGCAGGACGCCGCCCACGGGGCCATGAGGCTGGACCAGCTCGGCTGCGGCAGCAAGAATCATGGTGATGAAGGTCGCCTTTTCCACCCAGGGACGCACCATGGAACGCGCGCCTGGCACGGCCTTCTCCGTGAAGAAGGGCACCACCCGCCCGGCCACCAGAAGCAGCACCAGCAGCACCATGTCCGCCATGAGATAGACGCCACGGGGCCAGAGCCCTTGGTATACGCCTGCCACATCCAGATGCACCAGCAGGTTGGCCAGGGTCATGCCAGCAAAGATCAGCAGAAACATGCGGTTGACCTTGTTCTGTCCATACCACAGGGGACGCCACAGGGACCAGCCCACCAGGGGAATGAAGACCAGGTCCACCAGGGCAACGACCAGTCCCGGCATGCCTGGCGTCACCACCAGCAGGCGTCCCAGAAGCCAGACGCTGGATATAAACACCAGCAGCCGCCCCACGGGAACCGCCATGCCCGTCCAGTTTTTCACCGCCGTGAGCAGAAAACCGGCAATGACCGCCCCTGTATAACCAAACAGCATTTCATGGGCATGCCATTCCACCAGGGTGAAATATCCTCCAGCGGGCACCACACCCTGCCACAAGGCCAGCCACAGACCCATGAGCACCAGGGCAGAGATACCCGCGGCAAAAAAGAACGGGCGAAAACCCAGGGCGAAGAGCGCGAACTTTCCTGTCTTGCGCATAATGGGCGGTTCGCCAATCTGTAATGACATTTGTGGCTACTCCTGGTTAATGTGGAAATACACTCGGTAACCCCCCTCACCCTAACCCTCTCCCCCGAGGGGGAGAGGGGACTTTTCCATGATCTGGGGTGTTGCTGTCCACATCATGGAAGTTAATGTGGAAATACACCAATAACTCCTTCCCCCGCGCGCGGGGGAGGGTTGGGGAGGGGGTGAGCATTACCGGTTTCCCCCCTCTCCCTAACCCTCGGCAACTGCTCCATGCGTTGCTCTCGGCTTTGGCATCCTGCGTCGCTCTACCTCCCCCATCCTTGGGGTCGTACCTCCTGCATCCATGCAGTCGTCTCCCCCCAGCGGGGGGAGAGGGAATTTCCATGATCTGGGGTGTGGGGCTGCCCCGCATGAAAGTCAATGTGCAAATGCAGGTCGGGCTTAAGCCCGACAATGGCGGCCACAAACGGAGCAATGTCGGACTGAAGTCCGACCTACAGCGATGGGTTTTTCCATCATCATATGTGACCAAATGGTTCATATACTGTCCCAAAGCACCGCCAGCCCAAACATTTGTCATCATGTTCGATGCAGGCGCCTATCTTCCCCGCCTCATAGCGGCCTTTCCTTGACGTTCCTCAAATGGCAACCGGGGCGGACATGGCAAACTTGCGCCATGATGACACGACTGCCCATGCCATTTTCCCCGCCTTCTCCCGGGACATTGCTCACCCTGCCCGGACGGCTGCTGCCGGGACGCCTGCATTCCCGGGGATTGTCTTTGATTCTGAACCGGGTGCTGGACGACTCCCTGGCAGCCGGCGACCTGGATTTTCTTCAGAACCGGGTATTGCAGATCGAGGTCATGGATCTGGCCCTGGATTATCGTCTGACCCTGATGAACGACCGTCTGACTGCCGCGCCTGCCAATTCGACCCCGGACGTGCGTTTCGGCGGCCGGGCCCGGGAGTTTTTGCTCCTAGCCCTGAACAGGGAAGACCCCGACACCCTGTTCTTCCAGCGCCGTCTGCAACTGGAAGGTGATACGGAACTGGGGCTGGAGATCAAGAATCTGCTCTATTCCCTGGAGAATGATTTGCTGCCCGACCCGGTGCAGCGGGTGGCGGAAAGGGTGCTTGCCCTTATGTCCTGAAGGCAGCGTGGCCTTACTGCCTTCAGCCGGTCTTGCTCATCCCTGCTTCACCGTGCCAATACCCATCACAGCCGCCGACAGGCATCAGTGCTTCCAGGTCGGGTGAATCCGGCATTCCCGCCACGGCATGGGCAAACGCCTGTACGACCTTGTCCGTGTGTCTCGCCTGAGGACTGATGCGCAACACGTCCACGCCCATCTCACCCATGCGCACCACTTCCGGCAACAGGTTACAGGTCAGAGCCGACTGGGTCTGGATGCCGTTGATGGCCAGGAAAGGCTCGCCCTCCCGGGTACGCAAGGTCATGCCATCGGGGTGATCCAGGCAGCGGTACTGGCAGTCGTCCTTGGGCAAATCATAAGCTCGGGCCGTGTAGCAGCGCGCGGACATAGCCAGAGGAATGCGTCCCCAGGCAAAGACTTCCGTCTCCACGCCTGGGGGAGCTTCCTCGAGAATGGCCGCCAGGGTATCCCTGCCCAGTTCCACGGGCAGCACCCAGCGTCTCAGGCCCGCCTCCGCCAGCACCCGCAGGCTGGCCGCGTTGTAGATGTTCACCGTGGGGCCGGCAGTGAAAGCCAGACCGGCCTCCGACAGGAGCTGCACCGCCGCCATGTCATTGGCTTCCACGGGAAATTCACCATTGGCGCAAATGCGGCGCAGGGTCTTGAGTTCGGATTCGGCTTCCAGCAGGGCCATGGTGGACAGCACCACTTCCTTGCCGGCATCACGCAGCATGTGCGCCGTTTCCAGCCAGTCGTCGTAGCGGAACAGGCGGCGCTTGGAACAGACGGTTTCGCCCAGATAGACGATGTCCACGGGCATGTCCGCCACCTGGCGGTAGAAATCCTGCAGATCCTCGCGGGACCAATAATACTGAACGGGACCAAGGGACAACTTCATGGAATCAATCTCACTGCCAGGTCCGGTGATAAGCACCCAGAGTGGTCTGCTGGCCCTCGGACACGGCGCCGAGCTGCTGCATCCATTCCCCCTGGGGCTGGAAGCTCCCCGGGTCCTTGAGACAGCTGTCGATGGCCTGGCGCCAGACCCTTGTCACCTGCCGCACATAGGCGGGGCTGCGCTGGCGGCCTTCGATCTTGATGGCGGAGACGCCCGCTTCCAGCAGCTCCGGCAGAATATCCAGGGTGTTGAGGCTGGTAGGCTCCTCCAGGGCATAATAGGTCTTGTCCAGGGCATCGTAGCGCCCCTTGCATACCGTGGGATAACCGGCATGCTCACCCTTGCCCACCTTGTCCACCAGCACGCCGCCCAGGCGGGTTTCCATGCCCGAGGCGGTTTCCTCATAGCGCACCTCTCCCGCGGGAGAACAGCAGCCATGGGTGTTGGGGGACTGGCCCGCCGCATAGGAAGACAGCAGACAACGCCCCTCCACCATGACACAGAGGCTGCCGAAGCCGAACACCTCGATCTCCACCGGGGCATTCTCCGCCACCTGTCTCACCTGCGACAGGGACAGCACCCGCGGCAGTACCGCCCGGCGGATACCGAAACGGCGCTGGTAGAATTTCAGGGCCTCGTAGTTGGTGGCCGAGCCCTGCACGGACAAATGCAGGGGCAGGTCTGGATAACGGTTGGCGGCATAGTCCAGGACGCCCATGTCCGCGGCGATGAGAGCGTCTGCGCCCATGTCCACCGCCCTGTCCACCGCCGCCTGCCAGCGCTGCCAGCCCTGGGGGCGGGGGTAGGTGTTGAGGGCCACATAGACCTCCCGGCCCTTGTTTCGCACATAGTCCAGCCCCTGATCCAGGGTCCTGTCGTTGAAGTTCAGGCCGGCGAAATTTCGCGCGTTGGTGTCATCCTTGAAGCCCAGATAGACCACGTCCGCCCCTTCATCGATGGCGGCCTTGAGAGAAGGCAGGTTGCCTGCCGGACATACGAGCTGCATGAATCCACCTAATCGGAATTGACTGCCCGGGGCAGGCCGGAGGCCAACATGCCCTGACGCAGATCCAGTATTTCAAGACGGCGGGTGATGGCATTGAGCACCCGCCATTTCCAGTTGCACCAGGCCGGCGCCAGCAGAATCCGTTGCTCCGCCGTGCCGGTCAGCCGGTGATACACCACGTCTTCCGGCGTATGGGCCACCATCTGCACCACGGCCTCCACATAATCCATCATCTCCAGGGGCCGGTATTCCCCCCGCCGCCACTGGTTCGCCAGCAGGGTGCCCTTGACCACATGCAGGGGATGAATCTTAAGGCCTTCCACCCCCAGCTCAAGCACCCTGAACAGACTCTGCAAGGAATCGTCCGGCGATTCACCGGGCAGGCCGACGATGAGATGAGTGCATACCGACAGATCCCGGGCATGGGCGGCTGTCACTGCGGCCCTGTACTCGGCAAAATCATGCCCCCGGTTGACCTTTTCCAGGGTGTGATCGAAGGCCGACTGCAGGCCCAGTTCCAGCCAGACTTCGAAACCTTCATCCTGGTAGACACGCAGAAGATCGAGCACCGCCGGGGGCACGCAATCCGGACGCGTGCCCACGGAAAGCCCTACCACATCGGGCTGGGACAGAGCCTGGCGGTACAGGCGGTCCAGCTCATTCACATCCGCATAGGTGTTGGTATAGGCCTGGAAATAAGCCAGAAACTTTTTCGCCCCGGTACGTCTGGCCAGCACTTCCCTTCCCGCCTGCAGCTGGCCCAATACATCCGGCTCCCGGCGGGCGTTGGGGCTGAAAGACACATTGTTGCAGAAGGTGCAGCCGCCCCGGCCCTTGGTCCCATCCCTGTTGGGACAGGTGAAACCGGCATTGATAGCCAGCTTGTGTACCCGCTGGCCATAACGGCGCAGCAAATCCTGACCAAAGGTATTGACCCGGTCCGAAAGAATGCTGGTGGAAAAGGAAGTTTTGCGGAGCATGGCACCTCATCAGAATGTTGAAAAGTCCATCCCTGGACTTTTTCAACCACGGAAGCAGAAAACAGGGTTTCCCGCTTCCTTCATTTTCAATGGCTTATCGCCATCAAGGATGGCGGCACCTCCTTGTACCGTGCACAGGGCGTCAATAAACGCTGTTTTTCGGCGCCCTGTTATGTCACAAACAACACTAAGGCGGATTGATGAGGGTCAAATCAGCCCGGATTTTGCCGGACCAACCTGGTTACTTGATCTTGAAATCGGGAATATCCGCACGCCCCATGACATGCAGCACGACCCCCCCGCCGATGAAAAACACGATGGCCGCCGCCCAGGCGGCAACCGCAGGATGATTGCCGCCATGCAGCTGGTAGAAGTAGGCTACGGCGCCAATGCTGACCAGGGCACAAACATAGAAGATATAGGCAAAAGCGACTGATACCTTCTGTGCGGTGTTCTGTTTTTTCATGGAAAGGATTTTTCCCGTATGGACAGGTGCGCTCCATCCTAGCACTCCAGGGGGCGGAGTCAAATCATTCCCAAGCCGTCGAATCGGCCCAACATCATCTCAGTTTGACTCCGCCCCCGTCCGGACGAAACGAGTTTCAGGTCCTTTACCGCACGCAAAAAACGCGCCTGGCATAACCAGGCGCGTTTCGGTTCACGAACCCGCTGGGATTCGATCAGAGCTTGTTGCAGCCCTGCTTATCCAGCTCGGCGCGGCGGGCTTCCATCTGCTTCTCGATTTCGGCACGACGTGCTTCCATTTCCTTCATCATCTCTTCATGGCTCTTGAACCCCTGGAACTGGGGAGCCGGGAAGGATGCGGGCATGGGACGCTGCATGCTGGCCATCTCCTTTTCCATCTGAGCGCGACGTTCTTCCATCTCCTTTGCCATCTGCGCGCGACGGGCTTCCATCTCCTTCATCACTTCGTCACGGCTCTGGAAGCCGGGAAACTGGGGAACCTGGAAGGGCGCCATGGCCTGCTGCTGAGGAGCGGCCTGCTGGAACTGCTTGAACATCTCGGCCTGTTGCTTGGCATAGGCTTCAGCGGCCTTGCGCTGGGCCTCGATAGCCTTGGCATATTGCTCGGCGGCTGCTTTCTGCTGCTCTTCGCTCATGGCAGGCGCCACGGGAGCGGCATAGGGGGCATAGCCGTAGGGAGCATAGCCATAGGGCGCGTAGCCATAACCGTCATAATAACGGTTGTAGCCGTAGCCACGACCATAGGCGTCACCGCGGGCATGCATGTTGAAGTTGAAATCCATGTCACCAAACATGTCGCCCAGGAAATCTCCAAAACCGTCATTGTTCCAGTCGTCACCCCACCACGCGGAAGCGGAAGCGGAAGCGGCAACCAGGGCGGCGACCATGCTCATTTTAACTATCTTTTTCATTGACTCTCTCCGGTATCACTCTTTCATGTAGAACCAACCTGACATTTCTGATGTCGGGCGTACCGATACCGCAGGCACGCCCGATTACATCCCTAACTTACTTGGCAGGAGCTGCAGGCGCCTGGGGAGCCTGAGGAGCCTGGGGAGCGCCATAGGGAGCAGGAGCACCATAAGGAGCTACGGGAGCACCATAAGGAGCGTAGCCGTAGGGGGCGTAGCCATAAGGACCATAGCCATAGTAGTCGTAGTAACGGTTGTAACCACGACCATAACCACGACCACGAGCAGAACCGCTCATGCCGAAGGTGAAGTCGCCGGAACCATCACCCCATCCGTCCATCATGTCATCCCATACGTTGTCACCCCAACCGCGATCACCCCAAGGACCACCCCACCAGGCGGAAGCAGAAGCGGAAGCGGCAACCAGAGCTGCAACAGCAGCGATTTTGATCATTTTTTTCATGAGTATCTCCAAGTATTGATTAGTGGAACTTGATTGTTCGTTTTAGATGTCATACAGCAATTTGCCATCCGTGTATTAGTATTTCAGTTTTTGCTTATATTGTTAAGTAGTAATTTTCAATGATTCTATCTAATTCATAGTTAATTGCTATTCAGTGTATTTCTTAATCCCTTGGAAAATACGCTCTACGCCCAAACAACCGAGGTGCTAGAATCCGTTTCCATCAATGGCGGGGCGTATATTAGCACATTCTAATATTTAGACGAAGACAGCCCCTTCCATCTATCCCAATAGACAGGGTCATGGACAAACAGGGAACAACATGAACAGATTTCTCGCAAGCATTGCGACCTTTCTGCTGCTGGCTCTGGCCACGGTCGGGACGGCGAGCCCCCTGCCCATATCCACCTACAGGCTGGACAATGGCCTGATCCTGGTGGTGTCGGAAGACCACAGCACTCCCACCTTCGGCCTTTCCATCGTCTATCATGTGGGTTTTCGCCTGGAGCCAAGGGGACGCACCGGCTTCGCCCATTTGTTCGAGCACATGATGTTCGAGGGCACGCCCAAGGCCCCCAAGGGCAGTTTCGCGAAGATCATCCAGGGCGGCGGCGGCTCCTTCAACGGATCCACGCGCTATGACTACACCAATTACATTTCCAAGGCGCCTGTCTCTGCCCTCGAACCCGTCCTCTGGCTGGAAGCCGACCGCATGCGCCACCTGGATTTCTCCGAGGAAAACCTGGACAACCAGCGCAACGTGGTGAAAGAGGAGATTCGCGTCAACGTGAAGAACAAGCCCTATGGCCTGTTCTTCTGGACGGACCTGGCCGCTCTGGCCTTCGACAAATGGGAAAACGCCCACGATGGTTACGGCTCCTTCGTGGACCTGGACAAGGCCAGCATCGAGGATGTAAAGCGTTTCCACCAGACCTATTACGCCCCCAACAATGCTGTGCTGGCCGTTGCAGGTGATGTGGACCCGGAACAGGTGTACCAGAGGGTGAAAAAATATTTTGGCGATATTCCTGCCGCCAAAATCCCTCCCCGCCCCGATGTCTCCGAACCGCTCAATACCAGGGAACGCTTCCGCGAAGAAAGGGATCAGCACGCCTCGGTGCCCGCCCTGGCCATCGGCTGGAAGATGCCCGGGCCGGACAGCCCGGACTACTTTGCCTTGGCGGTGCTCGGTGAACTCCTCCTGGGCGGCGATGCCAGCCTGCTCTACCAGAAGCTCATCAAGGAAAAACAGACCATGCTGTCCATCTCCGGCGGCATGGGCTGGCCCCTGGGCGATCCCCTGACCTTTGCCGGCCCCAGCCTGATGGTGGCCTTCGGCCTCTACAAGCCGAACAACGAGGCGGTGAAAAGCGTGAATCTCATCCAGCAGGTCATCGACCACATCGCGGCAAAGGGCGTGGCGCCAGCCCGCCTGAAAGCGGTGCAGACGAAGATGGTGGCCGACTATTACAAAAGCATCGCTCACAACCAGAAACGTGCCAATTACCTGGCCATCACCCGCCTGCTGCACGGTGATGCCGACCTCCTAAACCGCTACCCGGGCCTCATCGAAAAGGTGACCCCGGCAGACATCCGGCGCGTCGCGGCCAAATACCTGACCGTCGTCAACCGCAGCTGGATCGACCGCAAGGTCGCGCCCAAAAGTCAGGAGAAGAAATCATGAAACCGGCACGCTCGCTTTTTCCCCTGCTCGCACTATTATGCATCCTGAGCACAGGCAGCCTCCGGGCACAGGAAAAAGACGCCGTCATCGAGGGACTCCCCGCCTACGGACAGGACAAGCCTCTGCAGCTGCCCCATGTGGTGGAGAAGAAACTGCCCAACGGCCTCAGCCTCTGGCTCATCGAGCGCAAAGGTCTTCCTCTGGTATCCATGTACCTGGCCGTGCGGGGCGGCGCTGCCCTGGACCCGGAAAACCGCAGGGGACTGAGCGACATTCTCTCGGCCACCCTAAACGCGGGCACCCAGAAACGCAGCTCCCGCCAGATTGCCGAAGAGCTGCAGGCCCTGGGCGCCGACATGAACCTGGGCGTGGGCAAGGACATCAGCTATATCGGCCTGGACGGACTTTCTTCTGGCGCAGACAAACTGGTGGAGATCCTGGCGGATACCGCCCGCCATGCCAGCTTCCCCGAAGACGAAGTCCGCCTGGCCATCGAAAACGAATTGCAGAGTATCATCGCCAGCCGCTCACAGCCGTCATACGATCTCAACCAGGTTTTTTTCCGGCAGCTGTTCGGCGAACATCCCTATGCCTTCGTGAACCCCAGGCCGGAGGTCATCAAGCAGATCAGCCGTGACGATCTGCTCCAGGCCTACAGGCAGCGTTTCCAGCCGGACCGGGCCATTCTCGTCATGGTGGGCGATCTTTCCACTACGGAAATGGAAACACTCGCCATCAGGCACCTAGGCGACTGGAAAACCACCGCGGCCAGGCCAGCCGACATAGCTCCTGCGCCAACCGGGACTGAACAGGCCGTCCTGCTGGTGGACCGGCCGCATTCCGTACAGTCCACCATCTATGTGGGCCGTCCCATGCCTGCCGCCAACAACCCGGACCAATTCGCCCTGGAAGTGACCAACACCATCTTCGGTGGCGCCTTCGGCAGCCGCCTGACCATGAACATCCGCGAGGACAAGGGCTATACCTATACTCCCCATGCCTCGGTCACCGAATGGGCCAGGGGCGGCTTGTTCAAGGTGAGCGCCGCCGTGCGCAACGAAGTCACCGCCGCCACCCTGGTGGAGATCTTCTATGAGCTGGACCGCCTGGCCACCACCCTTCCCGAAAACGAGGAACTGTCCCGAGCCCAGCGTTACCTGAAAGGAAGGTTCCTGCTGGCCAACGAGACCTCGGCTTCCCTGGCCGCCACCCTCGCCAACTACTGGATAGACGGCAAGACACCAAAAGACCTGGCGCGTTATGTCCCGGAAATCCAGAAGGTGAGCAGGAAGGATGTCCGCGCCATGGGCCGCAAATATCTGTCCTCCCGCCAGCAGGCAGTGGCTGTCAGCGGTGATGCCAAGATCATCCGGGACCAGCTCTCCCTGTTTGGAGAAGTGAAGCTCAGCACTCCCCAATGACACAGATCGCCTACCCCATACGCAACAGCCTGTACCTGAACATCACGGACCGCTGCACCCTGGAATGCCGTTTCTGTCCCAAGCATACCGCCCAGGGGCCAGTGGTGCACGAATACGACCTCAGTCTGGATCACCGGCCGGAAGTGGAGGAAATCATTGCTACCATCGGCGACCCTACTGCTTACGAGGAGATCGTGTTCTGCGGCTTTGGCGAGCCCACCCTGCGCCTGAAGGTGCTGTTGGAGGTGGCCCGCTGGATCAAGCAGCACGGGGGAAAGGTGCGCATCAATACCGACGGTCTGGCCAACCTGGTGAACAAGCGCAACGTCCTGCCGGAAATGCAGGGGCTGGTGGACAGCCTGTCGGTTTCCCTGAACGCGCAAAACGAGGAAGTCTATGCCCGGCACTGTCAGCCGGCCCTGCCCGGTTCCTGGCAGGCCCTGCTGGATTTCCTGGCGGAAGCCCCCAAATACATCCCCAAAGTCACGGCCACGGCCATCGACGGGCTGGAAGGCGTGGATATACAGGCCTGTGAGAAACTGGCCACCAAACTTGGCGTCGCTTTCCGGCGCCGGGAACTGGACAAGGTTGGATAAATGACTAATCCCTTCGATCTGAACGACAATACCGCTTACGAACAGTGGCGGGACGCAAAACTCCGGGACTATCCCCGCTCGCTGGGCGACATCGTGGTGGAAGTGGACGACCCCCGCCACCTGAGCGAAACGGAACGGGATAAACTGGCCGACATCATCCGCAAAACCAACATGGCCGTCTATGCCGGCAAAACAGGCGACGATCCGGACAAGGAAATCCTGCGGCAGCTTGGCCTGCAGTTCGGGCTGGAACACCTGGATCACAACATGTGCGCCGACGGCGATGCCATCTCCTCCCTGGAACAGGCGGACGAGGAGCCGCGCACGGGTTACATTCCCTACACCAACCGGCCCATCGCCTGGCACACGGACGGCTATTACAACGATCTGGACCATCAGATCCACGGCCTGCTGCTGCACTGCGTGCGCCCGGCGAAAGAAGGCGGCATGAACCAGCTCCTGG
>JALVNE010000056.1 GCA_027026755.1 Sedimenticola sp.
GGAGTAATGTCGGACTGAAGCCCGACCTGCAAATTCAGGTTTTTCCATTATCAGGGGCGTGGCCAGAAGACTCATGAGAGTTAATATGGCAGCCCCCCTCTCCCTAACCCTCTCCCCCGAGGGGAGAGGGCACTTTGCCATGATACAGGAGGTGGAGCACCCGCCCCTGATGAATGTTAGCCCAAACGCCCGGGCTTGGGTTTCCTGCCCGCCTTGGAATGGCAAGGCGTGGCCAGGGCGAATGCCCCGGCAGCGTAGGCGTCATAGTGGTACAGCCTGGAATAACCGTTCGTTGCCATGGCATAGACGCGCAATACCTCGGCAAAGGCGGCCTGGCTGCAACCACCCGCCAGCAGATCGGCTACGCTGAATGATTTGCGATAACTGAAGGGCGGTCCCTGGGTATAGCCTCCGGGATTCGTCTGGCCAGCGCGGCCCTTGGTGTCCGCCACCGAAGTGGCATCGCCGTCCCCCCGGGTGACATCGAAGTTGTAGGTGGCAAAGCCCTGGGGATGATAAGGGCGAAATCCCAGCTCGACGCTCATGGACGGCGCCAGGTCCAGCACCCCACAGCTGGCCGGGGATGACGGCCCCACGGCCTCGAACACTTCGGCGGAGCAGAAGTTGTTGTCCACGCGCAGCACCATGCGGAAGGCCACCGTATGCCCTGCATCATTGCGAATGCGATTGTAATCGGGCGCATCCACCATGGGCACCTCGTCCGTACCAAAGGGCGCATCCTTGTCGGGAATCTTCAGGTCCACGCCTTCGACTTCCCATTCAATGGGCTCAGAAACACCATCCTTGAACAACTCCAGTATCAGCTCATACAGGCCTGCGGCGCTGTCCTCGCCATCGGAGGGCTTGGCCGGCACGCCGGGCAGGGAGGCGGTTTCGAAGTAGCCGCTGGCCAGATCCACATGCTGATCCACGACCACCCATTCTTCTCCGCCCGCAGGCACCTCAGAGGGTTTGATCCGGATCGTATTGGGCGCGGGACCAGCGGGATCCGGCCCCATGAGCTCGGCCGGATAACTGAGCACGCCGGACTTCAGAACCCGGTAATGACGATAGACATTCCGGTCCATGTGCGTATAGAGCCCCAGGTCTGGCGTAATGCCATCCGGCCTGGTAAGACGGCGATAGGACCAGCGGTAATGGGTGATGCCCCTGGCGATGAGGTTGCTGCGGCTGAAATCCACCCGGGGCTCCAGGGTCATACCCAGCGGCCGAAAGACCACGCCCAACTGAGGATCTATATCTTTGACCAGGCCTTCATTCGGCCCGGCAGTCTGGATTTCGCTGATGCTGATGGCATTGCCGATGGACATGACGGCCACCACGCTGCCGGGAAGATCAGGCTCGGGATTACAGGCAGGCACACGCTCGTCCGAGATATTCAAAATGATGTCGCTGCCACAGGTATAGTTCCAGTGGGTGTGGCAGGCCATGGAAGGACGGTACACGGTCTCCCATACGCCACCGATCTGATACTCGACCCAGGCGTAAATGTCCGGCTTGTCCCCTGAGCAGTTGTACAAGGACAGGGCAGAGAAGCGGCCATTGCTGTCCGTGGTGACAGTGGCGATATCATCACAGCGATACCACCACCAGGGCGGCAGCACGCAGAAATAAGGATACAGCCAGTCCAGGTGGGCAAGCATAAACTGGCGTGCCTCATGGGGCGATTCTGACCGCAAGGCCTGCAACTGGACCTCCCCGGGCGGATTGCTTTTCATGGCCGCTACGGCCTTTGCGCTCATGAAGGGCTGGAAAGGCGGGGGGTCTGGCTGCGGCAGCGGAGGATCGACAGGCAAAGGCTCTGGAATCTTGTGCAGAAGCTCATCCCTCAGACGCAAAAGATCAGGATCCGGCAAGATCCTGAGCCAATAATGGAAATCCACCTCGCAAAGGTGTACCCGCGCGCCGCACACGGGAAGGCCGTCCTTGAGCACCCGCCCGGTGATCCAGCAGAAACAGAAAGGCCACAGATCCAGCAGATTGCCGGGGATGCGGATCCTGTCGATCAATTCACCGGGGAACAGAACCGCCTCGAA
>JALVNE010000057.1 GCA_027026755.1 Sedimenticola sp.
AGGGGGTCCGTGAGCCAGGAGGGCTTGTTGGTGACGATGCCCCAGGGGATGTTCCTGGCGCACAGCCGCGCCAGCACGGCTTCCATGCCGGGAAACAGCCGGGTATGGGTGCAGATATTGTTCAGGTACACATCCAGCAGATACTGGCGGCGTTCCTCGAAGCCTTCGTCTTCGGGTTCCATGTCAAAGCCCCGGCGTATCAGGGCGATGCCGCCGTGGGAAACCACAGGACGGATTGCCTCGAAGGGCAGGGCGGGCCGGCCGAAGTGTTCCAGGGTGCGGTTCAGGGCATGGGCCAGGTCCGGGGCCGTGTCCGCCAGGGTGCCGTCCAGGTCGAACAGGACGGCTTGGATGTCCTGGGTCATTGCTGGGTCATTCCGCTGGCTTGTCCGTGGTGACCAGGTAGTTCACGTCCACATCGTCGGGGTCCAGACGATAGACCCGGGTGAAGGGGTTGTAGGTCATGCCGGTGATGTCCCGGGTTTCCAGGCCGGCCTCGCGCACCCAGCGGTTCAGTTCCGAGGGGCGGATGAAGCGGGCGTAGTCATGGGTACCCTTGGGCAGAAGATGCAGCAGGTATTCCGCGCCCACGATAGCGAACAAATAGGACTTGGGATTGCGGTTGATGGTGGAGAAGAACACCATGCCGCCGGGACTGGCCAGGGTGGCGCAGGCGCGAATCACGGAGCCTGGATCGGGCACGTGCTCCAGCATCTCCATGCAGGTGACCACATCAAAAGCGCCAGGCATTTCCTCCGCCAGCTTTTCCACGGGCAGTTGGCGGTAGTCCACTTCCAGGCCGCTTTCCAGCAGGTGCAGGCGCGCCACTTCCAGGTTGGCCTCGCCCATGTCTATGCCCGTGACCTCGGCGCCTTTCTCCGCCATGGATTCAGCGAGTATGCCGCCGCCGCAGCCCACGTCCAGCACCTTCTTTCCCGCCAGCCCGCCGGCGTGATCCTCGATGTAGGCCAGGCGCAGGGGGTTGATTTCGTGCAGGGGCTTGAACTCGCTGTGGGGGTCCCACCAGCGCGAGGCCAGTTCCTCGAACTTGTTGATTTCGGTTTGATCGACGTTGTGGTGGCTCATGGCGGCTCGGTCAGGAGGCTTCTGCTTCGCGCCATTCTATCAGCTTTTCCTGCCACTGCCCGGCATTGGCCAGGAGCTGCTGGAGATCCATGCGCGTGAGCTGGCCGTGTTCCAGCAGGCGGCAGCCGTTCACCCAGACATCGCTCACCTGCTCCCGGCCTGCGGCATAGACGATCTGGGATATGGGGTCGAACAGGGGGCGGGTTTCCAGCCGGCCCAGATCGATGGCCGTGATGTCCGCGGCCTTGCCCGTTTCCAAAGAGCCAATCTCGTCTTCCAGCCCCAGGGCCCGGGCGCCGTTGAGGGTGGCCATGGCCAGCACCTGGGCAGCGGGCAGGGCTTCGGGATTTTCCGCCACGCCTTTTCCCAGGAGGGCGGCGGTTTTCATTTCCCCCAGCATGTCCAGGTCGTTGTTGCTGGCCGCGCCGTCCGTGCCCAGGGCCACGTTTATCCCGGCGTCCAGCAGCCTGGCCACGGGACAGAAGCCCGAGGCCAGCTTGAGATTGGATTCCGGACAGTGCACCACATGGCTGCCGCTGGCGGCGAAGGCGTCGATTTCATTGTCCTCGAGCTGGGTCATGTGCACGGCGATGAAATCCGGCCCGGGCAGGTTCAGGGCTTCCAGGCGGGCCAGGGGGCGCTGGCCGACGTTCTCCAGGCTCTGACGGATTTCGTCCGCCGTTTCGTGGACGTGCATGTGGATGGGCAGCTCCAGCTCGTTGGCCAGGGTGCGCACCCGCCGCAAGGGCGTGTCGGACACCGAATAGGGCGCGTGGGGCGCGAAAATGGCTTTCACCAGGGGCTCATGGCGGAACTGGTCATGCAGCTTGACGGCCTTGTCCAGGTAATCGTCGGCATCGGCGGCCCAGGCGGAGGGAAAGTCGATGAGAATCATGCCCAGGACGGCGCGCATGCCGGCTTCCAGGGCGGCCTGCCCGGTGACATCCGGGAAGAAGTACAT
>JALVNE010000058.1 GCA_027026755.1 Sedimenticola sp.
CAGTGTCCCGCGAAATGGAAGGACAAATTCCACGCCATTTCCTGGGAAGAGGTTATCGACGACTAGCAGGATGTTGAAAAACGCCGTTTTTCGACGGCCTCGGCGGCACAAGGATGTGCCGCCCTTTCCGATGAACCTACGCCATCGGGAACGAAGAAACCGGGAAGTGGTGAACAAAGTCCAGGAAGGGACTTTTTCAGCATCCTGCCAGACAAACCACAGCCTCGAACCAGGCCTGGCGTGAACCATGAGATTCAAGCCGAACCTGACTTCGACAGGGGGACAAACAGATGATGATGGAAAAAAAAGATACAGGTTTTACGTTGATCGAACTGATGGTGGTCGTCGTGGTCATGGGTATTCTGGCCGCCATAGCCTATCCCAGCTACCTGAAATCAGTACGCAAGAGCCGGCGGGCCGACGCCCAGGCGGCGTTGACGCAACTGGCGCAACAACAGGAAGCCTTGTACGCCCGTACCGCTAGCTATTCCACCAACATGACTGATTTGGGATACGCCAACCCGAGCTGGAACCCGGCGCCCACCAACGTGCCGGCAGACCAGCAATATTATGTCATCCAAACAAAGGCTGCATCCGCAAGCTGCCCGATCAGCAACTGTTATGTACTGCGGGCCAGACCACGCTCGGGAACAGACCAGGTCAATGATACTGTCAGTTTTTTTGAATTGTGGTCGAACGGCCGGAAAAGAATGCGCAAGAACGGAAGCTGGACGGACGGCTGGCGAGACTGATCTGCCGCACCATGACGGCAGGTCGGACTTCAGCCTGACAACCCACTGTTGTTTGTCGGACTGAAGTCCGACCTACGGGCGTGGTGGGCTTTTCAACATCTAGAATGGCCTGTCAAGGTACGGGCTGTCAGGTACGCTCCTGAGTTACACCACCTGACCAACCTCCCTGCAGCCGTTCATCCCTTTCTGGCTATTGTTCAGTCGCAATAAGCCTTGATGGCAGCCTGGGCTTCCTTGATCTTTTTCGCCTTTTCCCTGGAATCCAGCTTTATGGACTTGTTGTCTTCGGTGACAAAAACCGTGTCCGGCCCGGCTTCTTCCAGGGCCTTGAGGATAGTCCTGCTCTTCTCGCAATACTCCTTGCGCAGTCCGGCATCCAGGGCCGGGTTGCCCTTTTCTTCCTCCGTGGTTTCCGCGTTTTCCTGGTTCGTGGTTTTTTCCGGGGCCGTGGCAGGCGGCGGCGCTTTTACTTTCACCTCTTCAGCCTGAATACTCGCGGGGGGTGGCGTTTGGGAATAAACCACCTTGCCGTTCTCATCCACCCAGCGATAGACTTTGGCTTCTGCCAACCCGCCTACAATCACCAACCCCGCCAATCCAGCAATCACTGTCCGTTTCACCTTTACCTCCAACGCTCATGAGTCATGGCCACGCCCCAAAATATGGAAAAACCCTCTCCGCAAGCCTGACCTGCGGAAAATCAATGGCTTAAGCCAATAATGAATTACGATAGGACAACCATAGCAAAACAGCAGGCCTTCTGACTACGCATTATTGTCGCAAAATCAGGACCACGTCATCTAAATGCCCAAGTCATTGATAAAGGTGGAGTGGTGTCTGCTCGGAAAACCTCGGAGGCACGGGTGAGCCGGATCGAAAATCCTGTGGATTGTCGCAGCCGGCGAACGCCTCGCCAGGGATGGCGACAGCGGAGCAAGGATTGTGAAGCCATAAAGCCGCCACAGCGCCTACGATGTGCATGGATGCACGAGCGCCGCGATGGCAGGGATGCCAAGGAGCGGCCATGGATGTAGTCACGGCGTTTTTCCGAGCAGACACCACGCCAGCCGGAGTTTAGATGACAGGGCCCTGGTCGCAAAATGCTGAATTACCCCTCTCCGCCAGCAGGAAACTTCGGCTATACCCTCACCCAGGTTCCGGCATGAGTCATGGTGGGAGGGAGAACCAGCCACGTGCTGTATAATCAGAATCGGACACACTCATCTGGAGGCATTATCGTGGGACAGCCAAGCATCCAGGATCTCCCTCATTATACCTAT
>JALVNE010000059.1 GCA_027026755.1 Sedimenticola sp.
TGAAAATCACTGAGCTGGTCATCGCCCACCAGGTACAGGCCGCGCAGGTCGCAGGCTGCCTGTTCGCCATCAAAGCCGGCCTGGTATTCCGTGCGCGCCCATCGTCCGCCAAAGGACAGGGTGATGCCGTGGTAATGGCTGTGCGCTGCCTGCCGCAGATAGAGCCTGCTCAGATGCCAGGCTTCGGGGGCTTCGTCCTGGATGCGGTAGTGGGAGAGGCGGGCCCTGGGCTGCAGATGGATTTCGCTGATGCCGTTGTGAAAATAGTTCGCTCCCGCGCCCGGCAGGAAATGCTCCACCAGGCTCAGCTCGGCATGGTCTTCCACCAGCAGCAGATTACGCGGCTGGGCCAGCCGGGGCTGGCCGGCCTTGCTGTTCAGGTGGAAGACTTCGATGGGCTCATCCAGCACCGTGCCGGCCTCGGCGACCAGGAACAGGCCGTCGTTGATGAGGGCCGTGTTCAGGGCGGTGAACAGGTCGTCGCTGCCATTGGCCAGACGGCCCAGGTGGGTTTTCACCAGATCGTCATCCAGGTGCGCCCGCAGGCTTTCCAGGCGGATGCCTGAGGGCAGTTCGTTCAGGCGGGACAGACGGGGGCTGAACCAGCCGTCCACGAACACCAGCACATGGGGACCCAGGGCTGCCGGGGCTTCCAGGCCGCTGTCCTCCGGCGCCTGCACCACGGGGGTGAAGCCCTGTTGTTTGAGCAGGGTTTCCACGCGGCTGTAGCGCCAGGCTTCCAGTTTGCGGCGGGGCAGGGGCAGTGCTGCGGCCTGTTCACTGGCCTGGCGGCGCAGGGTCTCGAGCCAGGGGGCAGGAGGCAGGGCGCTGTTCCGGGCCAGGACATCCAGAATCCAGTTGCTGCTCATGCCGCGTTCTCCTCCAGCACCCAGGCATAGCCCTTGTCTTCCAGTTCCAGGGCCAGTTCCTTGCCGCCGGAACGGATGATGCGGCCGTCCGCCAGCACATGGACGAAGTCCGGCTCGATGTAGTCCAGCAGGCGCTGGTAGTGGGTAATCATGATGATGGAGCGTTCCGGGCTGCGCAGCAGGTTCACGCCCTCGGCCACGATGCGCAGGGCGTCGATGTCCAGGCCGGAATCCGTCTCGTCCAGGATGGCCAGTTTGGGTTCGAGCATGGCCATCTGCAGGATCTCGTTGCGCTTCTTCTCGCCGCCGGAGAAGCCGGCGTTCACGCTGCGCTTGAGCAGCTTGTCATCCAGCTTGACCGTGGCGGCCTTGTTCCGCACCAGCTTCATGAAGGCCACGGCGTCCAGTTCTTCCTCGCCGCGTCCCCGGCGTACGGCGTTGAGGGATTCGCGCAGGAAGTTCATGTTGTTCACCCCGGGCAGTTCCACCGGATACTGCATGGCCAGGAAAATACCTGCCCAGGCGCGTTCCTCGGGTTCCATGTCCAGCAGGTTTCTGCCTTCGAAAAGGATTTCGCCTTCGGTGACTTCATAGCCGTCACGTCCCGCCAGGACATAGGACAGGGTGCTTTTGCCCGAGCCGTTGGGCCCCATGATGGCATGCACCTCGCCCGTGCCCACTTCCAGGTTCAGGCCCTTGAGGATTTCCTTGCCGTCCACCCTGACGTGCAGATTCTTGATGCTGAGCATTATGTTGTTACTCCAATATACTGAAATTTAGAATGTAGGCCGGACTTCAGTCCGGCAACTGCCAGGTTCTCGCGGCAATCCCGTGTCTGTCGGGCTGAAGCCCGACCTACAAGCGTTGCTCGTCTGTTTCTGTACATCACCCAACAGCTCCTTCCAGCGTCACGTTCAACAGCTTGCGCGCTTCCACGGCAAACTCCATGGGCAGTTCGTTGAAGACTTCCTTGCAGAAGCCGTTGACGATCATGGAAACGGCGTCTTCTTCCTTCAGGCCGCGCTGGCGGCAGTAGAACAGCTGGTCCTCGCTGATCTTGGAGGTGGTGGCCTCGTGCTCCACCTTGGCCGTGGGATTGCGTACTTCGATGTAGGGGAAGGTGTGGGCGCCGCAGCGGTCGCCGATGAGCAGGGAATCGCACTGGGTGTGGTTGCGCGCGTTCTCCGCTTTGACGCCCATGCGCACCAGACCCCGGTAGGCGTTCTGGCCATGGGCGGCGGAGATGCCCTTGGAAACGATGGTGCTGCGGGTGTTCTTGCCGATATGGTACATCTTGGTGCCCGTGTCCGCCTGCTGATAACCCCGGGTCACGGCCACGGAATAGAATTCACCCACGGCATCATCCCCGCGCAGAATGCAGCTGGGATATTTCCAGGTGATGGCCGAGCCGGTTTCCACCTGGGTCCAGGAAATATGCGAGCGGTCGCCCCGGCAGTCGCCGCGCTTGGTGACGAAGTTGTAGATGCCGCCCAGGCCGTTCTCATCCCCGGGATACCAGTTCTGCACCGTGGAGTATTTGATCTTTGCATCTTCCATGGCGATGAGTTCCACCACGGCGGCGTGGAGCTGGTTTTCATCCCGCATGGGCGCGGTGCAGCCTTCCAGGTAACTGACGAAACTGCCCTTGTCCGCGATGATGAGGGTGCGCTCGAACTGGCCGGTCTTGGCTTCGTTTATGCGGAAGTAGGTGGACAGCTCCATGGGGCAGCGCACGCCTTCGGGGATGTACACGAAGGTGCCATCGCTGAATACGGCGGCATTGAGAGCGGCGAAGAAATTGTCCGTGTGCGGCACCACGGATCCCAGGTATTCCTTCACCAGCTCCGGGTATTCATGCACGGCTTCCGATATGGAACAGAAAATCACCCCCACCTCCGCCAGCTGCTTGCGGAAGGTGGTGGCCACGGAGACGCTGTCGAATACCGCGTCCACCGCCACCCCGGCCAGGGCCTTCTGCTCCTCCAGAGGAATGCCCAGTTTCTCGTAGGTGGCCAGCAGTTCCGGATCCACCTCATCCAGGCTGCGGGGGCCGTCGCCAACCTTTTTCGGGGCGGAAAAGTAGGAAATGGCCTGGAAATCGATGGGATCGTAGCGTAAATGGGCCCAATCGGGCTCTTCCATCTCCAGCCAGTGACGGTAGGCCTTGAGGCGGTAATCCAGCATCCATTCCGGCTCTTTCTTCTTCGCGGAAATGAAGCGGATGGTATCCTCGTTGAGGCCCGGTGGCAGGGTGTCCGAGGCCACCCGGGAGACGAAACCATGCTCGTAACCGGCTTTTACCAGGTCGTCCACGCTTTCCTGTTTTGTATTCATGTCGTTTTCCGCTGTCTGGACAATAGTTGAGTAAATTACTGTGTTATTATAGTGGGCGCTTGGAAAGGGAAATTCAATCCCTGTTTTTGTAATGCTTTTGTATGGAGGACGAGGTGAAGGCACCCCATATCAGCACGGCGATTCCCCGGCGCCGCTACGAAATCGACAATTTTTCCGTGGTGGTGCTGGGAGACATCCAGAGCAACGACCCGGTGAATTACAAATATATCATGGCCTTCGTGGACGTATCCGAAACCGAGCCTCTCATGTACATCACCTCGGAGGAGAACCCGCCCGGCCAGCGGGAGCATGGGCGTTACCGGGTGCGGGTGATCTATGGCGATGACGAGCGGGACATGGGCTCGGACGAGTTTCCCGGTGATCTGGAGCAGTTCACCGAATACGGCATCCAACTGGCCAGCCGCCTGCTGCAACTGACGGAAGAAGAACCCATACGGCTGATGTGATGGCATTGGCCTGACGCATGACCGTAGGTCGGGCTTGAGCCCGACAACTGGCCTGGGATCGGAGTCGAATCAGCCGCAGCCCCACAATCCGCCGTTGTGTGTCGGACTGAAGTCCGAGCTACAGATTGATGTTCATGGGTCACAGCACCAGCAGCACATAAACAGTGGCCAGCAGAATCTGCACGATGGCAAAGGGCAATGCCAGCCTGATGAAGCTGCCGAAACCAAGTTTGATCCGGTACTTGTGAATGATGGTCACTGCCACCAGGGTCGAAGCACTGCCAATGGGCGTGATGTTACCGCCCAGGTTGGCGCCGAACACCACGGACCACCACAGGGAGGAGTCGCCCGGAATGCCCAGACCGTCCAATATTCTGGCCAGCATGGCGGCCAGGGGAATGTTGTCTGTCACCGAGCTGAATACGGAAGAAGACACCAGCAGAGCCGCTGTGCCCAGGCTGCCCTGGCCGTCGCCAATCAACCAGGCCACTCCCCGGCCGATGAGGTCCAGCACCTGGGCATGTTCCATGACGTTGATGACCACGAACAGGGACATGAAGAACAGGATCAGATCCCAGTCTATGGCCTGGTAAAACTCATTCACTTCGTGCTTGAAGCGCGCCAGCACCATGACGGCGAAGGCCATGGCCACGAAACCCATGCCCAGATCCTTGATTACCGGGGTGATGGACGTGGTGGCAATGGCCAGGATGAAGGCCACCAGGGCCGCGGTGGCGAACCAGAAGAATCCCTGGCTGCGGATACCGTCCCGCTCGTCGAAACCCTGAATCAGCTTTGCTGCCTGTTCACGCTCCGAGGCTGATTTCAGGGAGTGGATGTCGAACAGCCTGGCCCCCAGCAGCAAGGTGGCGATGGTGGCAATCAGCACGTACGGGCTGGCCTTGAGGAAGAAACTCACGAAGCTGATGCCGGCGGCGTTGCCCACGATGATGTTGGGCACGGAACTGATGAGGGTGAGCAGGCCGCCCACGTTGGTGAGCAGGCCCTCGATGAGCAGAAAGCCCAGGAGCTGCTTTTCCCGCCCCAGTTTGTTCAGGGATACGCCGGTGAGGGAGCCGACGATGATCATGGCCGTGACATTGTTCAGCACTGCCGAGAACAGCACCGTCATGGCGCCGTAGTACCAGAGCAGTTTCAGCGGGTCGCCGGCGGATGCCTTGGTGAGCTTGATGGCAATCCAGCTGAACAGGCCCGAGCGGGAGGTGACGTCCACGAACAGACTGGAGCCGATGATGATGGCGATGACTTCCCAGTCCACCGCCTCGATATAGACTGGCATGTGCAGGCGCTGGCCGCCGGGAATGATGATGTCGCCAAAGGGCATGAGACCGAACATGGAGGCAAGCAGCAGGCTGCCGATGGCGAATATGCCCACGATGAGGGATTTCTTGGCGTGAAGCTTTTCCTCCATGGCCAGAGCCAGGATCATGGCGGCAAGTATGGCGGCGAACAGATAAGTGGTGCCGGCGGAGACGGCGTGATGGGCGGTTTCCATGATTTTTCCGTTAAAGCATCAACAGGGGGATCTGGCGCAGTTCCACGGCCAGGGGGTAGGCCACGGAATGCATGGCGTGCTGGCGCTCGTCCTTGGCGCTGAGCACCAGCAGGTCCAGCTGTCGGGATTCGATCTGGTGATGGTATTCCTCCACCAGGTTTCCGAAAGTCACCAGTGAACGCACCTGAAGATGAGGGAACGCTGTTTTCAGCGCCTCGGCGCAGGAATGGAAATAGTCTTCCGGTTCCTTGAGCAATTGCGCTTTCAGGCGCTGTCGGGCCAATTCGGTGTCGATGACGTCGATCTTGGAGATGGCATCCATGTAGCGCTCGAAGATGAGTCGATCCTCCACATGGGAAAGATACAGATTGCCCCGGGGCTGGGAGAAAGCCACGGCGTAGTCGATCAGCCTGTCATTGACGGCAAGGAGGTCGGTGACCACCATGATTTCCGAGGTATCCTGAAAAGCGTGCTCCGCCGCGTAACCGGCTTCCGGATGAGGCAGCACCATGACCGGAACCTCGGTCTTTTGCAGCAGCACGTCCAGATGCTCTCCTAGGGAGTGGGGAAAGCGCCAGGCGCGGCTGTGCAGATTGCGATAGGTAATAATCAGATCCGGGCTGTACTGTTCCACCCGTTCCAGCAATTCGGCGGTGGTGCTGAATTCGTTACCCTGAACCATCAGGTATTCCGTGTGATTCACGCCCCTGGACTTGCGCAGAAAGCCCTCGGTCTTCTGCTGGTAGGCCCGGGCCTGATCCCCCTGCAGGTCCGTGATCAAGAGTACGGAACGGATCTCCAGGGCCTGGTAGCTGTAGATTTCCTTCAGGGCGGAACGAAAAACGCTCTCGAACTGGTCAACCTGGGACAAAGGCCTGCTCCTTGGGTGGAAGAAACGAACAACGTATTATAGGTGCTCATGTAAGCTGTTGCAGAAAGGAACCGTCAGCCGCCTTTGGCGGTCTGAGGTGTTCACTGATGATTATTCCATGACAGGTAATGGAGCTTGTGGCGGGCAATGAGGACTTTCGCTTTTCCCTGGCGGGATGGCTGCTGCTCGCCCTGGTGATTCATCTGCTGCTGATTCCCCGCTTGCCGCCGGATTTCTGGCGCAGGGAACAGGACTCGGTCATTTCCCCGCCCATTGCCGTGGTATTGACACGGCAGACACTGCCGCTCCCCGTCCAA
>JALVNE010000060.1 GCA_027026755.1 Sedimenticola sp.
TAGAACAACAGCTGGCGACGCTTGCCAAATGGTTTGGGACGGATGATGCGTTCAACCAACAACTGTTCCCGAATCTGGCGAACTTTGCAGGCACCACATACGGCATGGATATCGGTTTCATGTAGGTCGAAGTCATTCAGCTGTCTCTGAATGCGGCACAGCCGGGCAATCCCCGGTATGCCCAGGGACGGCTGGCGGCCGTCATGCGCCGCTGTCTGGCCCGTCACGCCACGCCATCTTTGGCTCGTCTCTGGCAGACGCTGTTGACCGGATTCAAGGCAGATGTATTGAAACACTGGCACAATGTCCGCATGTTCTTGGTTTTCCTGCTGCGGAACACTGCCAATGAAAAAGCTTTTGCCTCTGGTTCTCATCTGAAGCCCGAAGGCGCTGATATTCCGGCCCTGGTCATGAACGTGGCGGCCCAGCCGGCAGCAGGATGGCTGTTCCGTCATCGCATGTATTGAACGAATCCTGCCCGACTTTCCCGGGTTGTTACATTCGGATACAAAACAGCAACACAATTGCCATACCAAAGTGCGCCTTGGCGGTCTTTAATATAGCTTCCCAATGAATTCCCATGGAGATGCTCCGTGTGGGTTAAAAGCACTGTCTTAGCAACCAGCCTGATGATTGGGACGTCGTTTGCGCTGGCGTCTCCCATGATCGACGACGAGGAGAATACGGAAATGCATGCTTCCGGTCGTGGCGTGGGGGATGCCGGTGCGGCCGGCGACAAAGGGCCGGGATCGACGAGCGTCCAACATGAAGACCGGGCCATATTGGAGCTGTCATCCAATCTCAACGGCCTGCAGTATCTGAAACTTGCCACCCATCAGCTCATGGCCGCCTCACAGTGGCCGGGGCACGAGGCGCCGGGTTCCGTTCAGGATGCTCCGGGTGAGAGTACTTCCGGAAAATGGTGGAAGCTCCCAGCACCGGGTATGGCCAGAGGCTGGATTCGGATCGGGAACGCCCAGGCATTTTGACGGCCCAGTGATCGCCGGGTTAGTATTTTCCCAAGATTTTTCAGCTCAGGATGAACAGAAGCCGGTCAACCCGAAGTTGCCCGGCTTTCTTCGGTTGCGGATGTTTCACCCGGGGACGCGATGAGCGTGCCGGGATCGACCTTCAGGTGCGGATTTACGATTGTATCAATAGCTTGTGCCATGTGCGCCGAGGAACTCACGGATTCGGGTAATATTCCAGAATTCTCCATGAAATACAGTAAGCGAGAATATTTTCCGGCGACCGGGTGAAATGTTCGGGTTAGGGGCATGACGAACGACAAGATTCTGATCATCGACGACGACCAGGAACTGACCCAGCTCATCAGTCGTTTTCTGGAGCGCAATGGCTTCGAGGTGGAAGTCGAGCACTCGGGCGACCAAGCCCTTGAACGCATCGAATCGGTTCGGCCGGATCTTCTGGTGCTGGATTTGATGTTGCCGGGAACCGATGGCCTGAGTATATGCCGCAACATACGCCCGGTTTTCCCCCATCCCATCATCATGCTGACCGCCCTGGACGATGACATCGACGAAGTGACCGGCCTGGAGGTGGGGGCGGATGATTACCTGCGCAAGCCCATCAGCCCCAGGGTGTTGCTGGCGCATATCCGCGCCCAGCTGAGAAAACGCGGAAACCTGGAAGCTCCAGTCGAAAATGCCACCATCCGGGTGAACAACGGTAGCCTGCTCATCGACCCCTCCACCAGGGAGGTGATCCAGAACCAGACAAAGCTGATGCTCAGCACGGCGGAGTTCGATCTTCTGCACACCCTGGCAAAACGGGCGGGACAGATCATCACCCGCGATCAGCTGCACCGTGAAATCTTCAACATGGAGTACGATGGCCTGGACCGTTCCATCGATATCCGTATTTCCCGCCTGCGCAAGAAGCTGGGAGATGATCCCCGCGAGCCGGTGGTGATCAAGACCGTGCGCGGCAGGGGGTATTTGCTTGCGCCCTAGCCTGCTGCAACCTCTGTGGCTGGCTTTGTGGTTGCTCGCCATAAATTTCCTTGTCTTCCTGTTGCTGACCACGACCGTTCGCCCCTGGCTGGATGACTACATTGCCGCTCACTATGAGGCCCGCCTGCAAGAGGCCAGAAAGGTCATGAGCCGGTATTTCTCCAGTCATGCCGAAGACTGGGAAAGCACCGCCCGGGCCCTGGGAGAGCGCCTGGGCGCCCGGTGCAATATCGTGCCGGCGAACCGGCACAATTTCAGCGAGGCGGTGCTGGCGCGCCTTCGCCAAGCATCCGCAAAGCAGGGTGTGATCGACCCGGTGAAGCATTTCATCTACGTCCCTCTGGACGGGAAGCAGGTCGCGGTGCTGGACCCGCCTCCTCATCCGGCCTGGCTGCTGATGTTGGACAGGGATCTGCATTGGCTGGTGGCGCTGGGGGTCAATGTGCTGCTGGTTTACCTGTATCT
Organism: Sedimenticola sp.; assembly: GCA_027026755.1. Lineage (GTDB taxonomy): Bacteria > Pseudomonadota > Gammaproteobacteria > Chromatiales > Chromatiaceae > Thiolapillus. The sequence goes on from JALVNE010000060.1 coordinate 2,439, forward strand.
GCGCTACCGGGAACGGCGCTGGTCCCGGCTGGAGGAGGAGATCCGCAAACTGCCCGGCATGGACGAGGTGGATTCGGGCGAGGAAAAGGATCTCCTGGACCAGATCAGGCGATTACGGGAAGTGCTGGCGCGCCGGCAACGGGAGCATGGCAGTCTGATGTTGCTGCAGCGCGACCTGCTGCACGGGGTGGCCCATGAGTTTCGCAGCCCCATGGCGCGTATCCAGTTCGCCCTGGAAATGACCGAGGATGCCGACGAAAACGAACAGGCGGAGTTGCGGGAAGGCATGCGCCAGGCCCTGAGTGATCTGGACAAGCTGGTGCAGGAGCTGCTGTATTATGCCCGCCTGAAGGACAGCCGCTCGGAACTCCGCATTTCTTCCTTGACACTGGAGCCCCTGTTGACCTCCTGCCTGGAGCAGGTTTCGCCTTTCTATCCGGATGTGGCCTTCCGGCTGATCGATCAGGCCGGGGACGTCCAGGTACAGGGGGATGAGCGCCTGATCAAGCGCATGCTGCTCAACCTGCTACGCAACGCGGGCCGCTTCGCCCGTTCCCGGTGTGAGATTAGCCTGCTGCTGGAGCAGGACCATGTGCTGATACGGATAGAGGATGATGGCGTGGGCATTCCGCCCGGCAAGGTCAGCCGGATCTTCGAGCCCTTCACCCGCCTGGATCCCAGCCGTTCCCGGGATTCAGGGGGCTGCGGCCTGGGTCTGGCCATTGTCGCGTCCATCGTGCGCAAGCATGGCGGGAAGATCGAGGTAAGGGACAGCGACCTGGGGGGCGCCTGCTTCGAGATCATCCTGGATGCGGCCGGTCATTCCACTTCCACGGAATAAAAATCCTTGATGCCGACCACCACCTCGCCGGCGCTGCCCTGCGCTGCGGTCACCACGACCTGATACACTCCGGGAGAGAACACATGGATCACGGCAGGATCCCTGGCCTGCTCCGATTGCAGAGCCTCGCTCCCGGCCACCCACTCGCCGGCAGCATCATAGATCTGGAGACTGGGCGGCAGCTCGGGCCCACGCAGGGCATGGTTCCGCAAATTGGTGGCCAGGGCATAGATCATTAGCTCCGCCTCCGGCCGGTCCACCACGAAGCCCATTCTCAACGGGTACTGGTGTTCCGCTGTATTGGCGATATAGGCCCGGGTGGCAACATTCAGTTCATCACCCAAGGACTCTCCCGGAGAAAGTCTTCCGGCGGTGGTATCCCACGGAGAATGCCGGGGATCGTCGAAATCTTCTTCGCTCACGCTGTTGAGCGTGGACGAAGGGCCAAGCCCCCACTCCGGGTCATTGCTGTTGCCAAGACCCGTGAGCAGCAGACTGGTGTCCATGAAAGCTGTCAGGTTTTCCTGTTTCCCGGGAAATGAGGACGGCTTCTTGCCAGGATGGGAAAGAATGGCCGCCAGGCCCCCGGGTTTTGCGGATAATGGGGCTGGGGGCTCATCCGCCTGGGAAAGGGCAAAATCCGCGGTCGTTTTGGCTGGGGCGGGATCGGGCAGGGCCGGCGGCATGGTGACGACCGGCTTTGAGTTCATGGTTACCGCAACAGGCTTCGGCGGAACAGCGGCCGGGACGGAAAATCCGCTCCTGTCTTGGTGGCGGAACAGAACCACACCCCGGCGCTCCGCCTGGGACCCGGGAGAGGACGGCTGGACAGGCCTGGACGCTGCGGGGACGGGAACCTCCACGGGTGTTTCGACCACGAAGTGGTTCCACCGGGGAACGTCGCCAGACAGCAACGCGGATCCGGAATCCGGCGCCAGGTAGAACAGCAGATAACCGGAGGAACTGGCCAGGGCAAGCAATGCCAGGTTCAGTCTGATGCCGCGCAATGCCATTCTGTAATTCCTTGCCTGATTGAAAATACTGGGATAAGCAATGTCCCCAACACACTATTTATAGCAGAGTTTACCCGGGTTCGTCCAAATCAAATTGGAATTTGTGGAGTGCGCCAACACAAAAAGCCCGCTGGCGAAAAAAAGGCTCCCGGAGGAGCCTTTTTACGAAGCCAGGGGACGGAAAGGCTTATTTTCCCGCGATCTCCTCCAGTTTCTTGGCCCTGATGAGCTGGCCATCGAGGGCGGCGTCGGAAGCCGAACGGCCATAGGCTACGGAGATCAACTGGCTGTAGTACACCACAGGAATATTGAACTTGGTGTTGTACTTCTCGTTGATCTGATCCTGGTAGATCTCCACGTTGGCCTGACACAGGGGACAGGGGGTGGCGATCATGTCGGCTTCGTTGTCATAGGCTGCTTCGATGATGCCCTTGATCATCTCCTGGGACTTGTCCGGTTCGGAGAAGGCCAGGGCGCCGCCGCAGCATTGCACCTTCTTTTCGTAGGTGGGGATGGATTCCGCCCCCACGGCATCGATGAGATTGTCCAGGTACATGGGGTTCTCGAAAGACTCCCCGGCGATGCCAAAAGGCCGGTTGGTCTGACAGCCCACATAGCCGGCAATCTTGATGCCCTCCAGGGGCTTCTTCACGCCTTCCCTGATGCTGTCGATGCCGATGTCCTCGACGATGACTTCCGCCATGTGTTTGATGGGGGTGGTGTTCTGCAGCTTGAGGCCGGCTTCCGCCAGGGCGGTGTTGGCCTCGGCGAACATGGACTCGTCTTCCTTCAGGCGCTCCGCGGCCTCCTTGGTGGCCAGCCAGCAGGCGGCGCAGGTGGCGACGATCTCCTGGCCCTGGTTGTGTTCCTCGGACAGGGCGATGTTGCGCGCCGACAGGGTCAGGCGCGGCAGCTCGGAGCCGCTGGCGTAGCCGATGGATGCCGAACAGCAGTTCCAGTCCGGGATCTCGTTGAGCTGGATGTCCAGCTCCTGACACATGGTGTCCACGGACTTCATCAGGTTGGATGAGGATGCGCCTTTCTGGGAGGAGCATCCCGGGTAGTAGGAATATTCTCTTTTAGCCATCTTGGGATGCCTCCTGTTAGTCGAACTTCTTCATGCGCGCATCTTCGAGTTCCTGCGCCTTCTTGATCATCTTCTGCAATCCGCTGACGTCCTTCACGCCGTGACCGCCGAAGAACTCGCTGGCGGCCATGCGCTTGGCCTTCATCATCTTCATGCCCAGATCCTTGTTGCGCAGGGCCTCCTTGATGCCCGGGCCGAAGCCGTCCTTGAAGTACAGGGACAGGCCCAGCTTGAGCTCGTTGACGCGGCCCTTCTTCATCATGTTGTTCCAGAAGATTTCCGCGAACCTGGCCGTGGGCTGGTTCTTGGGGGTGAGCCCCAGCTTCTTGGCGTAGGTCGCCAGGCCGTGCATGATGTGGGTGATGGGCAGCTGCCGCGGGCAGCGCACGATGCAGTTGTAGCAGGAGGTGCACATCCACATGGAGTCGGAGGTCAGCACCTCGTCACGCTTGCCCGCGCGGATCATCATGAAGATTTCCTGCGGGGGGTGCGCCCAGTGCTTGCCCAGGGGGCAGGAACCGGAGCACACGCCGCACTGCATGCACATCTTCACCCATTCGCCTTCTTCGACGTTGGCTTCGACTTCCTTGAGGAAGCTGTTGCGATATTGCTCGATCATTGCTTTGTTCAGTTCACTCATCGCCAGTCTCCTTAGAACTTGAATGGGCTCAGGCCGATCTTTTCAATGGTGTCTGCCATATCCTGGATCAGCTGGGGAGCACGGTCGATATCGGTGATGGCGACTTCCTCGACCACGACCCGTTCGGGCTCGAGGTTCAGGGACTCCAGGGTATCGCCGACCTTGGCCATGCGCTCATTGGCCATGGCGGAGCCACGCACGAAGTGGCACTGGTAGTCGTCACCGCGTTTGCAGCCCATCATGATGATGCCATCATACCCGTTGTTCAGGGCATCAGTAACCCAGGAAAGACTGGTGGAACCCAGACAGCGCACGGGAATGACCCGCGCCCAGGGGCTGATTTCCACGCCGCTGATGGCGGCCTGGTCCAGGGCGGGATAGGCGTCGTTCTCGCAAGCCAGTACCAGGATGCGGGGCTTCTCGTCCCATTCCTCGGGAATCTCGCACTCCTTGATCTGGGCGCCCACGGTGTTCACCGAGTAGTTCTCGAAGGAGATGACCCGCACCGGGCAGGCGCCCATGCAGGTGCCGCAGCGGCGGCAGCGGGACTCGTTGTACTGGGGATAACGCTCTTCGTCCTCGTCGATGGCGCCGAAGGGACATTCCACGGTGCAGCGCTTGCACTGGGTGCAGCCTTCGCGGCGGAAGGTCGGGTAGGACAGGTCGCCGACGCGGGGATGCGCGGCGCGGCCCTGGGCGGCGTTCTCGATTTCCTGGATGGCCTTCATGGCGGCGCCGGTGGCGTCGTCCATGGCCTGGCGGATATCCATGGGACGGCGCACGGGGCCGGCGGCATAGATGCCGGTACGGCGCGTCTCATAGGGGAAGCAGATGAAGTGGGAATCGGTGAACCCGTACTTCAGATGCGGCAGGTCGGTGCCCTGGCGGTAGTCCAGGTTGAGGATGGACTCCACCTTGACGGAGGTTTCGTCCGCGGCCTCGGCGGCCTGGGCCTCCAGCTCGGCGGCCTTTTCCTCCTCATCCATGCCTTCCAGGGCTTCGTTGGCGGCATAAGGGTCGGGGCCGGAATTGGGCACCATGCCCAGGTCCAGAACCACCAGATCCACCTTCACCTCGGCGTCTTCGTCGAGGATCTTGTCGTGCATCTTCACCGTGAGGCTGTCGCCGGGAACGACCTCTTTCACGTCGCTCTTGGTGAAGATCACGCCGTTCTTCTGACCGCTGCGGTAGAAATCCTCGCCGGGGGCGCCGGGAGTACGCAGGTTGTTGTAGCAGATGGTGGTGTCGCAGTCGTCGCCATTGTGATGCTTGAAATACAGGGCCTGCTTGATGGACACCAGATCGCCGATGCCAGAGTCATAAGGCAGCTTGCCTTCCTCGGTAGAGTTCTGGCCGGCATCCTGCACGAACAGCACGGAAGTGACTTCCTTGCCGTCGGAAGGCCGCTTGATGGGCCCATCGCCGGCGGCGTTGGCCAGTTCTTCCATCTCCAGGTTGGTGATGATGTCCGGGGAGCCCGCGTAGTTGAATTCGGGCAGGTTCTCGGGGTCGTACAGCTTGAAACCCGTGGCCTGGACGATGGAGCCGATGTTCTCGGTGGTGGTGTCACCGGACTCGGTGCTGATGTCCACGCTGAAACGGCCCGGCGCGCCGGAGGTCTTGGTGATGGTGCTGTTCAGATAGACCTTGATGTTGTCGTTGCCCTCTACCGCGGCAATCAGGTCCCCGATGCCGGTATCTTCCGGCATGGGCAGGTTGGCGTCGGGGGAGTTGGGCGTGCCCACGGGCGCGGCCTTGAAAGGCACGCGCTTGTGCAGCTTGGCCACATGGCCGCCCAGGGCGCCGGTCTTCTCCACCAGATGCACAGTGTAACCAGCCTCAGCAGCTTCCAGAGCGGCGGTCATGCCGGTCACGCCACCACCAACCACCAGCACATTGGGGTTGCGCCCCTGCTGGCCGGAGGGAGAGGGCTTGTTCATCTGCTTGATCTCGCCGCAGGACATGCGAATGTAGTCGTTCGCCATTTCCTGGGTGGTTTCCCTGTTCTCATCGGTATCGGGACGCGCCCAGATGACACCCTCGCGGATGTTGCAGCGGGTCATGGCGATCTCGTTGATATCGAAGGCTTCGACCTTGGCGCGGCGGGAACAGGCGATGATGACGGCGTGGGTGACACCGTCGTTGGCGATGTCGTCACGGATCATCTGCACGCCTTCCTTGCTGCACAACATTTCGTGCTGCTTGACCACATTCATGCGCCCATCACGGGAAGCGGTCTGCTCCAGTTCGCCGGCGTCCAGACGGTCGCCGATGCCGCAGCCGGTGCATATATAGGCCGCGTATTTCTTTTCTGCTACTTCAGACATTGTTTCAGCCCTCCGCACGTGCTACACGATTGACAACCTGAATGGCCTTCAGGGCCGCGCCGGTGGCGCTCTGCACCGCCCGGTTCACGTCCAGGGCGTCGCTGGCGCAACCTGCCGCGAACACGCCGCCATTCTTCTCTGCAGGCTCGATGAACCCTTCGCGGTTGATTTCCACATCGACGGGGAAGCTGTCGATGGAAACGGAAGGCTCCATGCCGGTGGCCAGCACCACCAGGTCATGCTCGTTGGCATAGCGGTGATAGCCTTCGGTGTCCACGCCGTTCAGGCAGGGATTGTCGTTCTCGCCCCTGGTGATGGAGGCCACCTTGGACTTGATGAACTTGACGTTGTCCATGGCCTTGACCGTCTGGTAGAAGTCCTCGAAGCGGTCGATGGCGCGGATGTCGATGTAATAGATGCTCACCTGGGCGTCGTCGCCATAGGCGTCCACCACATAATGGGTTTGCTTCAAAGAGGCCATGCAGCAGATGCGTGAGCAGTGGTACAAGTGATTGCGGTCCCGGGAGCCGGCGCACTGGATGAAGGCCACGTTCTTGGCCTCCTTGCCGTCGGAGGGACGCAGGATCTTGCCGCCGGTGGGGCCCTTGGGGTCGGCCATGCGCTCGAATTCCACGTTGGTGATGACGTTGGCGAAGCGGTCATAGCCATAGGGCTGTATCTTGGCTGCGTCATAAGGTTTCCAGCCCGTGGCCCAGACGATGGCGCCGGCAGGGAACTGGATCTCCTTCTCGCTGTCGTCCAGGTCGATGGCGTCGTACTTGCAGGCATCCTTCGCTTTCTGGGCGTCATCGGTGCCAATAATGCGGGGATCCAGCACATACTTCATGGGATGGGCCATGACGTGGGGGAGGTAGGCGCCCTTGCGCTTGCTCAGGCCGTAGTTGTACTCATCATCGAACTCCGCTTCCACGGCTTTGGCGCATTCGCCGCAGGCGGTGCAGTTGTCGTTCACATAGGTCGGCGTGAGCTTGACGGTGGCCGTGTAGTTACCGGCTTCACCTTCCACCTTGCTGACTTCTGCACCCGTGATGATGGTGAGATTGGGGTTCATCTTGGCGCGGCGCTGGTTGATCTCCAGGCCACAGGTCGGGTGGCACAGCTTGGGGAAATACTTGTAGAGCTGGCTCACGCGACCGCCCAGATAGGGACGTTTCTCGACCAGGACGACCTGGGCACCGGTTTCTGCGGCTTCCAGCGCGGCAGTCATGCCGCTGATGCCGCCACCGACGACCAGAATGGTCTGGTTTGTGGCTACTACCTCCGTCATGGAATTACCTCCGTTGCGGATTACATTTCAAGGATGGCTGGCCTTCCGACCGAAGTCGAAAAACCGGGAATCTGTTCGCCGGGACAGGCCTGTAAAAAAACAGAACCTCCCTTGCAGGCGCAAGCCCGCATTCAAGCTCGTTACGATACTCCCGTTCGCGCTGAATCTCCATGCTTCTATAATCGAATTTTCCAATATGCTAATAGATGCGCCGTATGTTGGCTATATCTCTAAATGGTATAGAGGCAGGTAGTGGGTCAGGATTCCTTCAGCTGCCTTTGGCTGGGATGGTGTCTGCCCGGAAAACCTCGGAGGCATGGGTGAGCTGGACCGAAAATCCTGTGGATTTTCGCAGCCAGCGAACGCCTCGCCAAGGATGGCGAGGCTGGACTTTACAGCGGAGCAGGAATTGCGAAGCCGTAAAGCCGACGCGGAGCCTACGATGTGCATGGACGCACGAGTGCCGCGATGGCAGGGTGCCAAGGAGCGGTCATGGATGTATTTACGGCGTTTTTCTGAGCAGACACCATCCCAGCCGCGTCATATGGCTTGGGGGACAAAGCAGCATAGCCCTGTGTAGTGCACGATTTTGAAGGGTATTTGCCTGCAAATTTCAGATACACTTGTGCCCATGAAACCTGTCCGCCCCATTCGAGGATCAGTGTGAGTCATCATCACGCCCGGGTTTTGACGCCGGAAGAGTACCTGTTTACCGAGGAGCCTTATTACGAGCCCGTGGGCGAGGAAATCGCCGTATTCGAGGCCGCTTACCGCAATGGCCTGCCTGTATTGCTCAAGGGGCCTACGGGCTGCGGCAAGACCCGCTTCATGGAGCACATGGCCTGGCGGCTGCAGCTGCCCCTGATTACCGTGTCCTGCCATGATGACCTGACCGCCTCCGACCTGGTGGGGCGTTTTCTGGTGCGTGGCGGGGAAACCGTCTGGGTGGACGGTCCCCTGGCCCGGGCGGTGCGCAATGGCAGCATCTGCTATCTCGACGAGGTGGTGGAAGCGCGCAAGGACACCACGGTGGTCATTCATCCCCTGGCGGACGACCGCCGGGTCCTGCCCATGGAAAAGCTGGGGGAGCTGCTGGAGGCGCCGCCGGAGTTCTGCCTGGCCATGTCCTACAATCCAGGTTACCAGTCGGTGCTCAAGGATCTGAAGCAGTCCACCCGCCAGCGCTTCGTGGCTCTGGAGTTCGATTATCCCGAAGCCTCTCTGGAACAGAAGATCGTGGAGAAGGAATCCGGCATCGACAGCCAGATGGCCCGCCAGCTGGTGAAATTCGCCCAGATGACCCGCAATCTCAAGGGGCAGGGGCTGGACGAAGGCGCCTCCACCCGTCTGCTGGTGCATGCCGCCAAGCTCATGGCCGCCGATGTATCGCCGGTGATCGCCTGCCGCAGCGCCATCGCCCAGGCCCTGACGGATGATCCGGACATGCTCTCCGCCGTCAACGAACTGAGTGCTTCACTGTTCTGAGGTTTTTCCATGCACAAGTCCATCAGCATCCAGACCGAGGCTTTCGATACCGCCGGGGAAGAGCAAAAGCTGCGCCGGGGAAATCCCCGAATTGGCGCCGTGGTGAGCTTCCTGGGCCTGATGCGCGACATCAACGACGGTGACCAGGTGCACACCATGACCCTGGAGCATTACCCGGGCATGACGGAGAAGGCCCTGGCGGCCATCGTCGATGAGGCGGAGCAGCGCTGGGACCTGGAAGGGATACGCGTGATTCACCGGGTGGGCGAGCTGCGGCCGGAAGAGTCCATCGTTCTGGTCATGGTGGCCAGCCGCCACCGGGGCGAGGCCTTTCGCGCCTGCGAGTTCGTCATCGACTACCTCAAGACCCGGGCGCCTTTCTGGAAAAAGGAAGTCACCCCGGAAGGTGAGCGCTGGGTGGAGGCCCGCTACAGCGACAAGGATGCGGAATCCCGTTGGGAAACTTGATGGCAACGGGATTTCCAATGGCAGTAAACCATCAATAACGAGAGAGGGACAATCATGGCAATCGATGCAATGAAGATTCTTGGCAGCCTGCTCAACAGCGGCGCACTTTCCCGGGGTTCCGGTTCCAATGTACTGGGTTCAGTGCTGGGCTCGGTACTGGGTGGCGGCAGGGCCGCGCCTTCCGGCGCTGGGCTGGGAGACGTGCTGGGGGGCTTGCTGGGAGGCGGTTCGGCCAGTGGTGGCGGCATGGCGGATGTGCTGGGTGGTTTGCTGGGGGGTGGCAAGTCCGGCGCGGGTGCTGGTGGACTGGGCGCCCTGCTGGCCATGGCCATGAAACAGTTTGGCGGTTCATCCGGCGCCATGGGACTGGCGGACATGGAGGCGGAGCTGGAGCCCGAACAGGCCAACGAACAGGCCATGGTGATGATTCGCGCCATGATCTATGCCGCCAAGGCGGACGGCCGGGTGGACGATGAGGAACAGCGTCATATCATCGAGGGCCTGGGTGACGACATCACGCCGGAAGAAATGAAGTTCGTTCAGGATGAGATGGCAACCCCCGTGGACGTGCAGGCCCTGGCCCGCAGCATCCCCCCGGGAATGGAAACCCAGGTGTATCTGGCATCCCTCATGGCCATCGATCTGGACAGCAATCCCGAGGCCCAATATCTGCACCAGCTCGCCCAGGCGCTGAATCTGGCCCCTGATGCCGTGAACGCCATTCACGATCAGCTCAAGGTGCCCAGGCTCTATTCCTGAGAAAGGCATTCAGCCCGGGGAAAGCCTGATGCTGGCTTCCCCCGTGGCAGCATCGATACGGATATGAATTTCACAGTATTCGTTCACCCGCTCCACGGGCATGGGATCGTCGGCGCAACTGCAACCGGCAATGACGCCGGTATAAAAAATGCCGGCACGCACGTTGATGTGGGGGTGTTCTTCTTCCACCGAAAGAATGATGGCCTGAAGTTCATCGTCCAGGGCAACACTGGCCTGGGACAGGCCCTTCTGCAGAGGCAGTTCCTTCACCCCCAGTTTTTCCAGGGTGGTTTTGAGTTGCGCGGTGAATTCGGCCTGGTTCTTCTGACGGTTGTCCAGGATTGTACGTGGAAGAATGATCATGCAACCATGGTGCACCTGGACATGCCGCCCTGCAACCCTAACTCGTCCCACTCTCCCGTGGAACAACCGCTACCCGGGAGATGGCCTGCCTGGGCTTATGCTGACCCAGGCAGGTTTTGATTGGCTTCACCTTTCCCAATGCAGCCCCAGGGCTTTTGCCAGGAACACGGCCATTTGCGCCCGGGTGACCGTGTCATCCGGGCAGAAGTTGCCGCCACCGCATCCCCTGGTGATGCCACTGCGGTTCATGGCTTCGATTTGACGGAAGGCCCAGTGGTTGGTTGGTACATCGTCGAAAGTAGCGCTTGTCGGGGGAGGAGATATGGTGCGGGCCCATTTGACCCGGGCTCCCCAGAAGCGCATGGCCCAGGCGGCCTGTGGCGTGGTTGCCAAGGTCAGGACATAGGCCACGCTGTTGGGGTCGCCATCGTCATTGAAGTCTGAAATCGCCCGGATGACTACCGGCTCGGCGGAGGTCAGGGTGTTGGTATAGTATTCGGGCGTCAAGGAGACATCGGGCGATACGCTGGCAAAAACCTTGGCCACCGGCGCGAATACTCCCCAGGTCGAGGCTTCATAGCCCATGAAATTGACGATCCAGTGAGCGTTGGCATCATTGTCGTACAGGTCGACATAAATAGCCTCTACCAGTGCGCCATTGGGCAGATCCAGCTGCACCCAGTAATTGGAATAGCTGCCTGTTGTCGCTGGGCCGACGTAACCTGTTCCGCCATAATAGGCGGGTGTCGGGGTTTCGGCTGTGGGTGTCCACCTTGAGGCATGGTAGGTCGTGTATTGAGTGCGCAGGCCAAATGCACCGTCCGCCGCCACTTCAGCGGATATGGAAACACCTGTAATGACGCTGATTGCAGCGGCCAGTAATGTCATTTTCAATTTCATGTTTGTGCTCCAGAATATTGCTGCTTGCATGTTTATGCATAGCACTGTAATGACGGGGGATCAATGCATAGAGACAGGAATCAGCAGGTAACTTGATTTTGCGCAATGCCAACCCTCCCCTCTCGAATTGGGTACGGCTGTAACCCCGCCGCCCGGTTTTTTTTCAGCCAGGCGGCGGTTCTGATCGAGGCCGCATTTGCCGTTGGCGCAAGCGGCGTTCAGATCATACCGGGCTGTCACCAAGCCCAGTGGAGCCCCAGGGCCTTGGCCAGGAATACGGCCATCTGTGCCCGGGTGAGGGTGTCTTCCGGGCAGAAATTGCTGGCGTCACAACCTGAGGTGATGCCGCTCTTGGCCAGGGCCTCGATATGCTGAAACGCCCAATAGTCCGTGGGAACATCATCGAAGCTGGCTGTGGCGGGGGCGGGGCTGAGAGTGCGTGCCCAGCGTACGGCGGCGCCAAAGAAACGGATATCGTCGTCTTTGGCCAAAGCTCCCCGCACGGTTGCCACATCAATGAAAAAATAGGCCATGCCGCGGCCATCGCCATCGAAATCCGTAGATTCATGGATGACCATGGGATCAGCCGGGGTTATTGAAATGGTGGTATAGCCTGGCGTCGCGGCCGAGCCGGTACTGATGTCGCCAAAATTCTTGGTTTCCGGTGTGGGGTCAACAAGGGGGGCATAGGCTTGGACACCGTTTACTGCAAAACCGACCCAACCATTGGGGTCATTGTCATAGACAGCCATCTCTATGTATTTTACTTCGGCCCCATTGGGCAGATTGAGTTGCGCCCAGTAAAACCCCCTGTCATTTTGCGAGGCGGAATATACATAGCCATGAGCACTTCGCCTGGGGACGAACGTTAGTGCGCTGGGCATGAATTGTGGCGCACCTATAGACGTCCAGATATCATTCAGCCCAAAGGACTGGTTGCTTTCCGGTGTACTGCTCTGCGCCATGGCGGGTTCGTCTGCCTGCACGCTGCCTGCTCCTGCCGCCGTGAGGGTGGCCAGCAAAGTGGTGGTGAGTATCTGTTTTTTCATGGGTACTGTGCTCCTCTCGTGAAAATCCGAAGCCGCCCTTCTAAGCGGCACAAGTTCCTTACTCTTTATAGGGGTATAGTCGATGTGGGTATTTTTTCAAGAAATGGCAGAAGAAATCGTAGTGGCCGGCATGAGGCGTTGCTCCCGGGATTTCTGTTTTGGGCGTCCACCTGGAGGCATGTGGAGCAGTTGCCGAGGCTTGGGGTGAGGGGGGCTTGGCGACAACACATGATGTCTAGGGCGGCGACTTCTTGCCACAAGTGGTGTCAATATCGACATTGTCGCCAAGCATCTGCTTTGCCTGGGGCAGTCCCAGGCGCGCCGCCTTGCAATACCATTTTTTCGCCAGGCGCAGGTCTTTGCTTACCCCGTATCCGTTGGCGTGCAGGTTGCCAATGGCGTACATGGCCAGGGGCTGGTCTTGCGCGGCGGCTTTCAGATACCATTTCATGGCCTGGGCAAAATCCTGCTGTGTGCCATTACCCAGGTCGTACATGACGCCAAGGGCGTACTGGGCTTCCTTGTTGCCCGCGTTTGCCGCAGCCTGATAGTAGTGAAAAGCCCGCTGGGCATCTTTTTCCACGCCCATGCCCTGCTCGTAGAAACGGCCAAGCTGATATTGCGCCATGTCGAGGCCATTGTCGGCGGCCTTGCGGTACCAGTGCAGGGCTTGGTCCAGGTTTTTTTCCACCCCATGACCTTTTTCGTACAGCCACCCCAGGTCGAATTGGGCACGGCTGTAACCTTGCTGCGCGGCTTTTTCCAGCCAGGCGGCGGCTTGTCTGTAGTCCTGGTCAAGGCCGTACTTGCCGGTGGCGTAGGCGGCACCCAGATCATACTGGGCAGGGGCATAGCCACCCTGGGCAGCAGTGCGTACAGCCTTGAGCCAGGCCGTTTCGTCACCTTTCCTGGTAAGACGGCCCAACTCATAGATCGCCTGCAGATCGCCTTTTTGCGCGGCCTTTTCCAGCCATTGGCGGGCTTTTTCCTGGTCCCGGGGGCGTCCCTGGCCCTGGAGGTAGATCATGGCCAGGGCGAAAGCCGCGGGCGTGTAGTCCTGGTGCGCGGCTTTCTCCAGGAGTAAAGCCGCCTGCTGCGGGGATTTTTCCACGCCGTAACCCTGAAGTTTCAGCAGGCCCAGCATGTATTGGGCCGGCGCATGGCCCTGGGAGGCGGCGCGCTCCAGCCATTTTGCCGCGCTCTGGAGATTCCTGTGGGCACCCTTGCCACTGAACAGGGCCTTGGCTACCTGAAACTGGCTGGGAGCATGGCCCATTTCAGCGGATTTGAGGAACCACTGGTAAGCCAGTTCCGGATCCCGGGGCAGCCCCTGACCATTGGCAAAGGCCAAGCCCAGGTGATATTGGGCCTCGGGATGGCCTTGTGCTGCCAGAGGGCGCCAGATATCGAGGGCCTTTGTAAATTGTCCGGCAGCCCAGGCCTTGCGGGCGTTTTTCAGGGCAGAGCCTGCGTCGTCCCTTGCCAGGCTGGCGTCCGGACAGAGGGCTGTGGCCATGAGCAGGCCTGTCAGGAAAAGGATGTGGCGTATCGTCATGGGTAATGTAAAGAATGTGTTCGAATGCAATAAGATACCCGGTTCAACTGTTGCGGGAAACACCTGAACCGGGCGGGAGACAGGAATAATCACCAGGGCCAGTGGAGCCCCAGGGCCTTGGCCAGGAACACGGCCATCTGCGCCCGGGTGAGGGGGTCTTCCGGGCAGAAATTGCTGGCGTCACAACCTGAGGTGATGCCGCTTTTGGCCAGGGCCTCGATATGCTGAAATGCCCAGTAGTCCACCGGAACATCATCGAAGCTGGCTGTGGTGGGGGGAAGGCTGAGAGTGCGTGTCCAACGTACGGCGGCGCCAAAGAAACGGAGATCGTTGTCATTGGCCGAGGCTCCCCGCTGGGTTTGCACATAAATGTAATAATAAGTCGTACCATTGCCATCGCCATCGAAATCTGCAGAGTCATGGATGACCAGGGGCTGTGATGGAATCATTGAGATCGTGGCATACCTTGGTGTTGTGCTAATGCTGGAGGTGGAAGCGCTGCCAAAATGTTCCAATTCCGGCGAGGGGTCAAAGTGGGGTGTATAGGCTTGAACACCGTTTACTGTAAAAGCGACCCAACCATCGGGATCATTGTCATAGACAGCCATCTCTATGTATTTTACTTCGGCCCCGTTGGGTAGATTGAGTTGCGCCCAGTAATAACCTCTGTCATTTGCTGGGGCGGGAGACACATAGCCATAACCCGCCCATATTGGGGGAAGCGTTCGGCTTAAGGGCGCGAACTCTGGCGCACCTATGCTCGTCCAGATATTGTTAAGCCCGAAGGACTGGTTTCTTTCCGGTGTATTGTTCTGGGTCATGATGTCCTGCTGCGGCATAACATCCGGCACGGGGGGTTCCTGTGCCCGCAGAGTACCTCTTCCTCCCGTTACCAGGGTGGCAAGCATTGCTGTAGCGAACAGCTGTTTTTTCATGATACGACTCCTCATCTTCCAAATACCTCTACGAAACCGGCATAACTTTGCTGTTTCCCTTGGCCTCTTGAAAGTAAAGTTGAAAAGCAGAGATTTTCAAGCCGCGGGTTCGCGAGATTAGAGCCTTCTTGATCTGGAGCAACAGGAGGGTGCATTTCCCGGTCACAAAAAACCCCGGCACATGGCCGGGGTTTTTCCAATACGCTTGCGCGCCTGAAAGTATTACAGGCTGTAATACATATCGAATTCCACCGGATGGGTGGTCATGCGCAGACGCGTGACTTCTTCCATCTTCAGCTCGATGTAGGCGTCGATGAGGTCGTCGGTGAATACGCCACCGGCGGTGAGGAAGCCGCGATCCGCGTCCAGGGCTTCCAGGGCCTGATCCAGGCTGTGGCAGACAGTGGGGATGGCGGCTGCCTCTTCGGCGGGCAGGTCGTACAAGTCCTTGTCCATGGCGTCGCCGGGATGGATCTTGTTCTGGATGCCGTCCAGGCCGGCCATCATCATGGCGGAGAAGGCCAGGTAGGGGTTGGCGGTGGGATCGGGGAAACGTACCTCGATGCGGCGCGCCTTGGGGCTGGAAACCCAGGGAATACGAATGGAGGCAGAACGGTTGCGGGCGGAGTAGGCCAGCATCACAGGCGCTTCGAAGCCGGGTACCAGACGCTTGTAGCTGTTGGTGGAGGCGTTGGTGAAGGCGTTCAGGGCGCGGGCGTGCTTGATGATGCCGCCAATGTAGTACAGGGCGGTTTCAGACAGGCCGCCGTACTGGTCGCCGGCGAAGATGTTCTCGCCGTCTTTGGCCAGGGACTGGTGCACGTGCATGCCGGAACCGTTGTCGCCCACCAGGGGCTTGGGCATGAAGGTAACGGTCTTGCCGTAGGCGTGGCCCACGTTCTGGATGACGTACTTCATGATCTGGTTCTGGTCGGCGCGTTTCACCAGGGTGTCGAACATGGTGCCGATTTCGCACTGGCCGCCGGTAGCCACTTCGTGGTGATGCACTTCGACCTTGACGCCCATCTCTTCCAGGGCCAGGCACATGGCGGCGCGCAGGTCGTGCAGGGAATCGACAGGAGGTACGGGGAAGTAGCCGCCCTTGAGGCCGGGACGGTGACCGATGTTGCCATCTTCATAGACGCGCTCGGAGTTCCACTCGGCTTCCTCGGAATCCACCTTGTAGAAGGCGCCGGACATGTCCGCGCCCCAACGGGCGTCGTCCAGGACGAAGAACTCGGGCTCGGGACCAAAGTAGGCGGTGTCGGCAATGCCGGTGCTCTTCAGGTAGGCTTCGGCGCGCTTGGCCACGGAGCGGGGATCACGTTCGTAGCCTTCCATGGTGGAGGGCTCGAGGATGTCGCAACGCAAGTTGAGCATGGTTTCGTCGGCGAAGGGGTCGATGACCGCGGTGTCGGCATCGGGCATGAGAATCATGTCGGACTCGTTGATGCCTTTCCAGCCGGCAATGGATGAGCCGTCGAACATCTTGCCTTCTTCGAAGATATCTTCATCGATGACGCTGGCGGGTACGGAGACATGCTGCTCCTTGCCGCGGGTATCGGTGAAACGGAAATCGACGAATTTCACGTCGTTGTCTTTGATCATTTTGAGGACGTCTTTTGCGGACATTTGCCCCTCCGGTTGGTTATCAAAAATACACGATGGACCCCCGGAAATGTCGGTTTTCCGGCCGGGGCCACATCAAAGTCCCGATTTTTAGTGCATGAACCATGCCACTCCTGGGGTAGGCAGGTCAAGGGAAAATGCTTGATTGGTCTATATAAGGAATTTTATGCCCGGACCAGGCCGGAATTCCTTCAATAACGGGAAAATTGCGCACCGAATTTGTGCATTAGCGTCCGCCAGCGCACCTGCCGGGTGCGTGGTTCAACCGAAATACAGCTGTACCCTGCCAAAATCCGGATCCTCGCTGAGGGCTTCCTGCATCTTCTCCTGGAGTGTGGCGGCAGCCTCCTGGCCCTGGTAACAGGCCAGAGGGAAGAATACCTCCAGGTCGATTTGTCCTCCCAGGTAATGCAGCAGGATGCGGTCTTCCCGGCCCAGACAATCGATTTCCCTCCAGGCCTCCCGCAGCCGGGCCTTCACTTCCTCGCGCAGGGGCAGGCCCTTGCATGTGGGCATGGTTTCGTCGTCTTCCGGGTCGATATGGACGGTAACGTCGGAGATCTCCTCGATTCCCGCTTTGATCTGCTCTTCCACGGCAATGGCGATCATATGCCCCTCGGACACGGAGATCATGGGGTCCACCTGGACATGGACGTCGGCCATGGCCTCGTGGCCCTGGCGGCGGGTGCGCAGCATGTGCAGGGAGCGCACCCCCGGGATGTTCCTGATGATGTGGCGGATCTGTTCCACCTTGTCCTCTTCCAGGGACTCGTCCACCAGTTCGCGCATGGCGCTCCAGCCCAGATCCCAGCCGATCTTGGCCACCATGCCGCCGACGACGAGGGCGGCGGCCAGGTCCAGCCAGCCATGGCCGAGCATGGCGCCGGCCACGCCGACGAGGACCACGATGGAGGACACGGCATCCGAACGGTGGTGCCAGGCGTTGGCGCGCAGCAGTTCCGAATTGATGCGGCGGGCGACGATGATGGTGTACCAGTACAGGGCCTCGTTGGCCAGGATGGAGAACAGGGCGGCGTAGAGGGCGATGGCTTTTGGTGTGGCCGCCTCCCCGGCATGGGCAAGGCGTTCGATGGAATCCCACATGATGCCCCCGGCTACCAGCACCAGGAAAGTGCCCAGGGCCAGGGTGGCGGCCGTCTCGAAACGGCCATGGCCATAGGGGTGGCTCTCGTCCGGGCCATGGGAAGCATGATGGGAGGCCAGCAGCACCAGGATGTCCGTGAGCAGGTCGGACAGGGAATGGATGCCGTCGATGATCAGGGCCTGGGAGTTGCCGATGATCCCCGTTACCACCTTGACGGCGCTGAGGATGAGATTGACCATGGCGCCCACCACGGCCACCCGGCCGGATTCCTCCTTGCGCAGGTCCCGGTGTTCCTGAGAACCGATTTCAGGAATCTCGCTCATGAGCTGGGCTCCCCAACGCGGATGCGCAGAATGTACTCGTCGTCCTCGACCTTCTGTTCCAGCACCAGATGACCGTTGATGCGGCACCAGGCGGGGATGTCCTGCATGACGCCGGGGTCCGTGCAAACCGCTTCCACCTCGTCCCCGGGCTGCAATTCGGCAATGCGGTCCTGCACCCGGATCACGGGCATGGGGCAGAGCAGGCGGCGGCAGTCGAGGACTTCATGCGCCATGGCCGTCTCCCGGACATGGCCTTTCCGGTAGGTCGGGCTTCAGCCCGACATTATTTCCGCCGATGGGTGAGGCACTCGAGCCGGACAAACCCTGCCCGAGGTGGGTTGAAGGGACCGCTGCAAGCACATCCATGTGCGCTTGGCCTCGGCCATCCATGGCCTCGGACATCCCTTCAACCCGCCTCGGGCAGGGCAGGCGTATTGCGAGCAGGGCGGCGGCTCCTGTTGTCGGGCTGAAGCCCGACCTACATTTGGCGACCAGGTTCGGGTATCTCATACCACCCACTCCTTCTTCAGCTCATGGGGCGGCAGGGGCGCGACCTTCAACTGCCGGGTATTGCCTTGGGTATCCCGGTATTCCAGTTCTACTTCCGGGGCGTTCTTGCCCTGGCTGTAGCGGGCCACGATGCGCGCGGCCTGCTCGATTTGTTCCTCGGTAAAGTCGCCGTCGATGAGGCACAGGGGGCCGGGATGGCTGGTGGTCTTGAGGCTGGGATACTGCTTGCGGTAACCCTGCAGGAACTTGCCCTCGCCTTCTTCCCGGGAAATGATGAGCTTGTATTCTGGCGCCGGGCGGATATGGCGGCCCACCTTGAGGAGCATGATGTCGTCCATCTCATAACGTTTCTCACCCCGGGCCCGCCACAGGTCCTGGAGCTTGAGGGAATACTGCTCGTCGGTGAGAAAACAGCAGCCGCCAGCGGGCTGGGCATAATCCTCGAAACCAAACTGCCTGGCCAGGGCCATCTGGGGTTTGCGGCTGCGTCCGGAAAAATCGTACAGCTTCTCCCTGTCCACCCAGCCTTCACGCTCGGGCAGGGTGGGAGGCAGGTTTTTGGCGCACAGGGGGCGGAGCAGGCGGTCTTCTATGCCCGAGTCGCGCTGCACCACGGGCATGGTGTCCTTGCGCTGGGACTTGGGCCGCTGGCCCACCACCTCGCCGGTGATGATGAAGTCGAAGTCATGGGCTTCCATCCATTCCTTCGCCTTTTTCACCATGAAGATCTTGCAGTCCAGGCAGGGGTTGAGATTGGCGCCGTAGCCGTATTTGGGGTTGAACACCACGTCCTTGTATTCTTCCACGATATCGATGATGTGCAGCTTGATGCCCAGCTGCTCGGCGCACCACAGGGCATTGTTGCGCTTGGGCTTTTTTCGGTCCTTCTTGCGGATGGCGTGGGTATGGCCTTCCACGCAGAAACCCGTGAAGAAATTGATGCCTTCCACGTAGATGCCCTGCTCCTGCATGACGCGCACGGCCAACAGGGAATCCAGGCCGCCGGAAATCAGGGCTACAGCTTTGCGTTGCATGAATGTCTCGGGTCGTCTGTTCGAAGGGATCGGGATCAAGATTATACCGGGAAAACCCGGTGTCATTCTTTCCGGTATTTTTTGTGCTTCTGGTTTTCTTCAGGGCGCGGGGTTGGTGTAACGGGCATGGATGCTGTCCAGGTTTTCCAGCAGTTCATCCGGCAGTCTGATTTCCAGACTGGCTATGTTGCTGCGCAGCTGCGTCATGGTGGTGGCGCCAATGATGTTGCTGGTAACGAAAGGCCGGCTGGTGACGAATGCCAGGGCCATCTGTGCCGGGTCCAGGCCGTGCTCGCGGGCCAGCCTCACGTATTCCCTGGTGGCCGCCCTGGCCTGGGGGCCGGAATAGCGGCTGTATTCGGGAAACAGGGTCAGGCGGGCGCCTGCCGGTTGTTGCCCGTCCAGATACTTGCCGCTGAGCACACCAAAACCCAGGGGGGAATAGGCCAGCAGCCCCACCTGTTCCCGGTGACTGATTTCTGCCAGCCCTACCTCGAAACTGCGGTTGAGCAGGCTGTAGGGGTTCTGTATGCCCTGGATGCGGGGCAGGCTCCGGGTCTGTTCCAGGCAGAGGCAGTGCATGACGCCCCAGGGGGTTTCGTTGGACAGGCCCACCTCACGAACCTTGCCCGTCCGCACCAGATCGGCGAGCACTTCCAGGGTTTCTTCCAGGGGAATACTGTCGTCCTGCTCCGGCCAGGGATAGCCCAGCTTGCCGAAATAATTGGTCTGCCGGTCCGGCCAGTGCAGTTGGTAATAATCAATGTAATCGGTCTGCAGGCGGCGTAAACTCTCGTTCACGGCGCTTTCGATGTTGGCGCGGTCCAGGCGGTTGTTGCCGCCGCGGAAATGGGTCAGCCAGTCGCGGCCAGGGCCAGCCACCTTGGTGGCGATGATCACCTTGTCCCGGCAGCCACGATTTTTCAGCCAGTTGCCGATGATGGCTTCCGTGGCGCCCTGGGTTTCCGCTCTGGCGGGAACAGGGTACATTTCCGCGGTGTCCAAGAAGTTGATCCCCTGGGCCAGGGCGTAGTCCAGCTGTTCGTGGGCTTCGGCTTCGGTATTCTGTTCGCCCCAGGTCATGGTGCCCAGGCAGAGAGCGCTGACGCGGATGCTGCTGTTTCCCAGTGGTCTGTATTCCATGGCAAATCAGGTAGAGTGTATGGAGTTGTCCGGTAGTTTATTCCATCCTTTCTGGCAGGTGTTGTTCGCCGGCCTGTTTTTCTTTGCCCTGTGGTTCGCCCTGCGCTGGGCGAACTGGCGCCGCCTGAAGGACAAAGGGCAGCAGCATGTGTTTCTGGGGGCCGTGGTGTTCCTGTTCTTCCTGTGGAACATGCGGGTGGAAATGCTGCCGGGATTCTACTGGCATTTGTCCGGCATGGTCATCGTCACCCTGATGTTCGGCTGGTCTTTGGCCCTGGTCGCTGGCAGCCTGGCCCTGGCGGGTGTGATGCTTGCCGGGCTCAATGACTGGGGCGGCTGGTTTCCTTCCGTGGTGCTCTCCGTGCTCCTGCCGGCTTCCATCACCCAGGCGCTTCTGGGCATCACCCGGGTCAACGCGCCCAAGCATTTCTTCGTCTATGTGCTGGTGAACGCCTTTCTCGCCGGGGGGCTGGTATTCGTCATCATGGCCAGCCTGATCACCGGTGGCCTGTTGCTCATGGATGCCTATTCCTGGTGGGATCTGCAGCAGAAGTTTCTCAGACTGACGCCCATGATGTTCTTTCCCGAATGCATGCTCAACGGCTGGATCATTGCCATGCTGGTGGGCTTCAAGCCCCACTGGGTGGGTTCCTTCAGCGATGAGGAATACCTGCACGGGAAGTGAGGATTCTTGCCAGCCGCTGCAGGGGTTACTACCATTGACCCCTATTGGGGCTGGCGGTGCTTCAGCTCAGAGGCGGTACACCATTCCCTGGGGCGTGACGTTGGCATGGCCCACAGGGATGTGGGGAATGCAGGTATGGCAGGGAGTCATATCGCTTCCCATACCACCGTCATCCTGACCTTGTGCACCGCCAGTTGAGTCGATCCTGGGAGAGCAAGATGACCACATCCATCGATCCAGTAGTGCTAAACGTTCTCTACGCCTGCATGGGCGGTATGCTCACGTTGCTGTTCATGTGGCTGGGCTGCAAGGTTTTCAGTCATATCGTGAATTTCAGCATTCCGGACCAGCTGGCGAAGGGCAATCAGGCTGTGGGGCTGATGATCATGGGCATGTTCATCGGTATTGGCACCGCCATGGGATTGGTCATCGGCCTGGGCCTGAATTGAATGAGGCCGTTCCCCTGGGCTTGGCTACTGCTGGCGCTGCCCGCCCTTGCCTGGGCGAGCGGGTTCAAACATGTGGATCATGAGTCCTGGGTGGACAAATATGACCGCTATTTCCGCAAGAACAGCAAGCATTACTTTGGCCCGGGAATGGACTGGCGCTGGTTCAAGGCCCAGGCCATTGCCGAGTCAGGGCTGGATCCCGATGCCCGCAGCAGGGCCGGGGCGGTGGGTATCATGCAGATCATGCCGACCACCTTCGAGTATATTCGTAAGAAGGATGCCTCCTTCAAAAGGCTGGAAGATCCCAAGTGGAATATTGCCGCGGGCATTTTTTATGACCGCTATCTGTATGACAAGTGGGATTTCCTGGACACGGACAGTCTCCAGCGATTGTTCTTTGCCTTCGGCAGCTACAATGCCGGATTTCGCCGGGTGCGTCAGGCCTACAACAAGAGCCGGCAGCGGCAGGCAGTGGTCAGCAAGTGGGAGCAGGTACGCGATTTCGTGCCCGGCGCCACCCGTCACTATGTCAAGCGCATCCGTAAACTGATGCGCGCCATTTTCTGATGAACGCCGGATTGTGGTGGCTGGCGTTTACCTGGCTGGCCTACTTCATTGTCCATTCCCTGCTGGCCTCCCTGAAAGTGAAGTATCTGGTGGCCAGGAAGTGGCCGGGATTCATGCCCTGGTACCGCCTGTTCTTCAATCTGCTCGCCTTGGTGCTGCTGGTGATCCCCCTGTGGCTGACCTGGCGCCTTGGCGGCGAAATCCTGTTCGCCTGGAAGGGTGCCTGGTGGTGGCTGGGAAATGGCCTGGCCCTGGCTGCTGTGGCCGGTTTTCTGTATTCCCTGA
The DNA here is from genome assembly GCA_027026755.1 of Sedimenticola sp. Lineage (GTDB taxonomy): Bacteria > Pseudomonadota > Gammaproteobacteria > Chromatiales > Chromatiaceae > Thiolapillus. The sequence goes on from JALVNE010000060.1 coordinate 24,879, forward strand.
GGCATTATGACGGTGCCGAATTTCTGGGGCTGCGCCAGTTGCGGGAACGGGAACAGCGGGTCGAGGATCAGGAGCGCTTTCGTGTTTCGCCCCTGCATCGCCATGTGCGTCATCCCTGGTATTTTCTCGGCATCATTCTCATCTGGACCCGGGACATGACGGCTCCCATGCTGCTTTCCTCGGTGATGATGACCCTTTATTTCATCATCGGGTCTTGGCTGGAGGAGCGTAAGCTGCTGGCCTACCATGGCGAGGCTTATGCGGAATATCGTCGGCGCGTGCCGGGCCTGTTCCCTCTGCCGTGGAAAAGGCTGGACCGGGAGCAGGCTCGCCGCCTGGAGCGCAAGGGGAACGAAAACTGAGCGGGAAGGCAGGTTGCCTTCCCGGCATGATTGGATCAGCGTACCGGATAGACAGGTCTTGCCGGATAGCCGTAGCCACCATCCGGCCGGTAGGCAGGATAATAATAGGGTGCAGGCGGCCGGCCGATGCCATTGATGGCATGGTTTATACGCTCTTCCATGGCCTTGCGGCGGGCTTCCATTTCCTCACGGCGGGCCAGCATTTCGTCTTCGTGCTGCTTTTGCAGGGCTTCCATTTCAGCCTGGTGTTGCTGTTCCATTTCCGAAAGGGCGGCGGGCGCATGTCTGCGGGCTATTTCTTCACGTCTCTTGCGCATCCGCTCGCGCAGGGCATCCCGGCGGGCTTTCATTGATTTCAACAGTTCTTCGTGGGACCGGCGGATGTCCTGGTAGTGATTGCCATAGCTTGGTGCTTGAGGCTTGATGGCAGGCAGAGTTCCAGCGTCCGGCTGTGCGGCTGTGCTTGCCGTTTTGGCCGGCGGCTCGGCTACAGGAGCGGTCTTGTCTTCCGCAGCCGCAGGGGGCTTGGCTGCCTGCTGTGTCTCTGTTTCCGCCCCGGGGGCCGGGGCCGGGGCCGGGGGTGCTGCCGGCGCCGCTTCCGCCTCGGGTACTGCGGGTGGCGCAGCAGGCTCAGGAGTCGGTTCAGGAGCAGGAGCAGGAGCAGAGACAGAAGGAGGGGCAGGCTCTGCCACTGTTTCCGGCACGGGCGCGGGAGGTGCCGGCTCGGTTGCCGCCGCGTTGGCTTTTGCCAGGGGGGGGACGGAATAACCGGCTTCCTGGGCGCGCTGTTTGAGCCGGTTGTATTCGGCCTCGCGCAGAGCTTCCCGCTCGGCGCCTTCCAGGTGGTCGAGTTTTTCTTTCAGGGCGGAAGCCTCTTCCTGGGTGAGCAGCCGAAAATTGCTGTTCTGCTGGGGCGGGTTCCCTGCCAGGCTGGCGCCGGTGAGCATCAGACCGAGGGTCATAATCAGGGGTTTGTGTAAGGTCATAACCGGATCCTCCGTAGTTATTATGTGGAACTCTGTGCGGCTAGGAATGCCCTTTGAGTTGGAAAGCTGTGCTTGTCTCCCGGCAAGGCGCCGAAAGTGTGTCCGGGTTTTCTGCTACAGTATTCGCTGCAGCATATCCCGCGGACAATCCCATTCTCTGAGCATGGCTACATGGAGCAAATATGTCAACTTCTGTGCTGGAGGAAGTGCTGGAGCAGGTGCGGTCGTCACCCCACGGCGCAACCTCGCTGATTCTCTATGCCCTGGTGAACACCCTGGAGTACGAAGCGGCAGGCTGCCTGTTCAAGCTCACCAAGCTGCGTGATCTGGATGCCAGAGGCCGGCGCCTGGCGTACGGGCTCATGGAACTCATGGCAGAAGGCGGTAACCGGGGAGAGGCCTGGGACACTGCCAAGTCGCGCATGGACGAGTTGATTCGCCAGGGCTGAGCCGCAGCGGTCGGTCGGGATTCTGCTAGTCTTAAAAAGAACACTGATTCGAGACACGGCAGAATGAACTGGAAGAACGACGCCCATGCCTGGGGACTGGTGAGTATTCTGCTGCACTGGGTCATGGCAGTGCTTGCCGTAGGCCTGTTTGGTCTTGGCAAGTACATGATTACCCTGGATTACTATCATCCACTGTACCAGCGTCTTCCGGATCTTCACCGGAATCTGGGGGTGGTCTTTGCCCTGTTGCTCGCCCTGCGCCTGGCCTGGCGCTGGGCCAATCCCCTGCCGGAGATTGCAGGCAGCTCCCGGGAACGGGTGCTGGCCCTGCTGATGCACCGGCTGTTCTACCTGGTGATGTTCGGTGTGGTCGTCAGCGGCTACCTCATCAGTACCGCAGATGGCCGTGCCCTGGTGCTTGCCGGCGGAATCGAACTGCCGGCCCTGGTGTCCGCTGTGGACAACCTGGAGGACAGGGCGGGGGAAGTGCACGGGTTCCTGACCTGGATGCTGGTGGGAATGGTACTGCTGCATTTGGGAGCGGCGCTAAAGCATCATTTCATTGACAAAGACGACATCCTGCGCCGCATGCTGGGGACAAATCTGGAGAGGAGAGAGAAATGAAGAAAAAACTCATGGCGTTGCTGCTGATCACTGCACCCCTGCTGTGCGGCCGCCTGCAGGCAGTGGATTACGAAATAGACACCAGGGGCGCTCATGCCTTCATCGAATTCAAGATCAAGCACCTGGGCTACAGCTGGCTGCTGGGTCGCTTCAACCGTTTCGAGGGGGAGTTCAGCTACGATGAAAAGCATCCGGAAAGAAACCATGTGCAGGTGGATATCGATATCGCCAGCCTGGACAGCAACCATGCCGAGCGCGACAGGCATTTGCGCAGCGCCCGTTTCTTCGATGTGAAGAAATTTCCGAAAGCTGGCTTCCAGAGCACTTCCTGGGAAGACCTGGGGGGCGGGAAGGCCGTACTGAAGGGTGACCTGAGCCTGCGCGGCATCACCCGGAATATCCGCATCGATGTCTCGGAAGTGGGGCATGGCCCTGATCCCTGGGGCGGTTACCGGCGTGGTTTCGAAGGCAGTACGGTGCTGAAACTGTCCGACTGGAACATGAAGGAAGCAAAGATTCTCGGTCCGGCGGCCGAGGAGATTCATGTCTATCTGTCCATCGAGGGAGTACGCAAGAAATGACGGGCCAGTTGTAGCCGCTGTTCCTTCTCGCGCCGGGCGTCACTCCCAGGTTGTAGTTTTTCACCCCCACTGCAACTTTCCGCCGCGCGCGAGGGTCGGGAAGGCTTTACGACATCCTCCCAGGCTGGCAGTGGGGGCACAGATAGCAGGTCTGGCCTCCCTGTCTTGTCTGGATGATGGCGGTACCGCAACGGTAGCAGGGCAGGCCCGCGCGGCGGAAGACGTGGAAACGGGCGTCCTCGAAGCTGGCTCCGGCATCCATGAGCTGCCGGGCGCGGTCGAGATCATTGGTGATGCCGCCGGTTTCGTAGGACTGTCGGGGCAGGCGCAGAAGGGTAGTCGCCAGCTGCTGGAGACGCTCGTCATCCAATTCCCGGGGGCGGGTTGCCGGGTGCAGGCCGCTGCAATGGAGAATTTCACAGCGCAGATAATTGCCCAGGCCGGCGACGAATGACTGGTCCGTGAGAAAAGCCCCCAACTGTCGTCCCCTGAAACGCGATGAGCGCAGCCGTTCATGCACCGCCTGCCGGGTAGTGGCCTTATCCAATACGTCCGGCCCCAGTTTTTTCAGGAAAGGATGCTCCGGCAGCTTTTCCCTGGGCCATACCTCGATGTCCGAGGCGCTGTACAGCAAGGCCCAGTATTCATCGCAGTGAATGGCCAGGCGCAGTTGGCGGGCGGTTTCCGGTGGCTTGCCGGAGGGAACCACGAGCCAGCGGCCGTAGAGCTGATTGTGGCTGTAGATGCTCAGGCCGTTGTCGAAATGAGTGAGCATGGCCTTGCCGCGGCATTCCACCGCCGTGAGCTGCCTGCCGTCCAGTTGCCCCTTCCAGGGCGCCAGTGCGGGCAGGTGGAACAGCACCCGCCGGGCGACGCGGCCTTCGATGGCGGCGGCCAGTTCATCCCGGGCCCGGCGTATCTCCGGCCCTTCGGGCATCAGTCCACGAAATTGGACAGGAACTGGGCGGTGACATTGTCCATGCTGTTCACGTGCATCTGGAACCACTGGGGCCAGGTGTTGAATACATAGCTGCCCAGGCTGTCCAGGTCATGGTTTTCATTCCATTGCCGCTGCAACTGGCGCAGGTTGTCCAGGGCGCTGGCATGTTCCTGGGCATGGACGGGAAAGGGAGGGAAGCCATGCTCCTGCATGAGCCGGTTTTCCCGCTCGAAATGGGCTTCCGTATGGTGGATCCACTCGTCCAGGGCCTTGCCGATGGCTTCCTCGTCGGCGTTTCCTTCGCGGGCCTGCAGCAGCAGGGCGCCCAGGGCGTTGACCAGACCGACCTCCTCGTGATGGGTATCGTTCATGGAGCCTACGGCGATGGCCGGAATGTCGTCAGGCGACATGACGGGATATTCTTCTGACATGATGGTATCTTCCAGATTGTTCTCGAACTGAAAATTACACTCCCAATACCCGGTCTTGGCTTTGAGAAAAGTCAAACCCCATACCCTGATATCAAGATCGAAAGAACCATCCCCGCGTGCGGGGGCGGGGTCATTGGATATAACAGAAAGGAGGAACAGCATTATGCGCTGGAAAAAAAGCCCCGAAGCCATTGCCCGCCTGAATCCCGAGCAGTATGCCGTGACCCAGGAAAATGCCACCGAGCGCCCCGGCACCGGGGCGTATCTGCACAATGACGAGCCTGGCATCTATGTGGACATCGTCTCCGGGGAGCCGTTGTTCACCTCGGCGGACAAGTTCGATTCGGGCTGCGGCTGGCCCAGTTTCACCCGTCCCCTGGACCAAAGGTTTGTGAAGGAAGTGGAGGATCTCAGCCACGGCATGCGGCGCGTGGAAGTGCGTTCCAGCCATGGCGACAGTCATCTGGGCCATGTGTTTACGGACGGGCCCCGGGATCGCGGGGGGCTGCGCTACTGCATCAACTCCGCCGCCCTGCGTTTCATTCACAGGGACGACATGGAAGCCGAGGGTTACGGGGAGTTCATTCCCCTGGTGGACGGCGCCACCGATAGTTCCTGACGCCTCCGGCAGGTCGGACTTCAGTCCGACCGGGCTGCGCTCGGGTGGCGGGATGAAATTCAGATGGCGGTCATGAGGCAATACTCCGTCAACCCCCTCCCCGGCCCTCCCCCGCTCGCGGGGGAGGGAGAGGCTGCCCCGACTTGGATGTTTCCCCCGGCTGCGGGAGGAAGTTCTGACTTACGGCGGCTCATGGAATAGTCCCCTCTCCCCCTCGGGGGAGAGGGTCAGGAAGAGGGGGGATGGAAGTGCCGCGCCCCTCCCTGGCCCTCCCCCGCTCGCGGGGGAGGGAGAGGCTGCCCCGACTTGGATGTTTCCCCCGGCTGCGGGAGGAAGTTCTGACTTACGGCAGTTCATGGAATAGTCCCCTCTCCCCCTCGGGGGAGAGGGGCAGGAAGAGGGGGGATGGAAGTGCCGCGCCCCTCCCTGGCCCTCCCCCGCTCGCGGGGGAGGGAGAGGCTGCCCCGACTTGGATGTTTCCCCCGGCTGCGGGAGGAGGTTCTGACTTACGGCAGTTCATGGAATAGCCCCTCTCCCCTCGGGGGAGAGGGCCAGGGAGAGGGGGAGAAATACCACGCCCCCTCCCCAGCCCTCCCGCGTAACTCATGCGTTTTCCAGCCAGCGCCCCACCACGGCTCGCAGCAGCTCCATGGCGGGCTTCTTTCCCGCCAGGCCCAGGACGGCGGCGGTTTCCTGCCAGCTTCTTCCCTGTAACACCTTGAGTACCAGCACGGGATGGGGATCGGCGGTGGCGCGGGCCAGGCGGTGCAGAGCGGCCAGGGCGTCGATGTACTGGCGCTGTCCCGCGGCAAAGGCCGCCAGGCTACGTTTTGTCCGGTCGTCCATGGCCAGCTTTTTTCTGTCGCCCAGCAGACGACCGGCCAGGGCCGGGTCGAGATGCCTGAAGGGCTCGGCCAGCTGCAGGGGGAACTGCTCCTGGAAAGCCGCTGCCGCCTCTTTCTGGAGGGCGGTGGCGGCAGGGCTGAGGGCTCTGAGCATGATGATGGCATGAGCGCCGCTGCTGGCTTCGCGCCGTTGGCCCAGGCGCGCCGGGGCATAGTCGTTGCGGCGCCAGAAATCCACCAGGGCCGGGGTGGCGCCAAAACTGCTTCCCAGCATGTCCACAGCGCGCTCGCTGGCGCCTTCCGCCAGTTCGGTCAGCAGGCGGCTGCCGATGCCCCGTCCCTGAAGTTTGGGGTGCACGGCAATGCGCATGATGCGTTCCCAGCCCAGCCCCAGAGCCTGGGGAAAACCGCAGTGGGCTGCCAGGGCCGTGGGCAGCAGCTGGCCTTTGGGGCGCCGCCGGCCGGCCAGCACCCCGGCATGAAGGGCCGCTGGCAGCTGCCCCTCGCTGGCCACCAGCAGGGCGCCAACGATGCTGTTCCCACTCCGGGCCAGGTGAATCCGCAGATTGGGGGCGTCTAGGAGATGCTTCAGGTCGGTTGGCGTGGTGCGGTAATGGGCGTCCACCAGCAGGCCAAAAAGCTGGCTGAGCTGGGTATCGTCCCTGGCCAGTTCATCCCGGTTCACGGCAACGAATTCAAGAGCGTTGATGTCGATGTCCTCTGCGGCCCCGGGCTCGGCATCCAGCAACAGGGCTTGAAAGATGAAGGCTTCCAGGGGGTCGCCGGGTGCCCAGCGCACGGGTTCGTGCATCTGCAGTTTCTTCCAGCGGGGGCGCAGTTCGTCCAGCACCCGGGCAAAGCGCAGGCTGAAGCCCCGGCCGCTGCCCTCGTAGCCATGTACCGTGGTGGTAAAGGCAATGCGGTGGTAGCTGCGCAGTAGTTCTTCCAGCATGGGCAGAGGGATGCCAGCGGCCTCGTCCACCAGCAGCAGCCCGGCGGCAGGCCTGTTCTCCAGCAGCTCGTCCGGGGCCACGAAACGGATGCGGCGGCCTCCCAGGCGCACATGGCCCCGGCCGCACTCGGCCTCGGGCAGTTCCTTTGCGGCATGCTCGAACAGGCTGCCCACGGCATCCAGGCGGGGGGCGGTCACCAGGATGTTCTCCAGGCCTTGGGCCAGCAGCTGCCCGGCGGCAACACCAAAGGCCGATGACTTGCCCCGGCCCCGGTCGGCAATGACCACCAGCGGCCGGTTACGATGACCTCTAGCCACGCTGTGCAGGGCCTGGACTACCCGCGCCTGTTCTGGAGTAAGGCCGTCAGCTGCATACGTGGCAGGCGGCGTTCCAGGTGGGGCCTGTCGCCCGCAGAGCCGGGCCAGGCGCTGGAAAAAGCGGCTTTGGGGTTGTCTGCCCCAGTGCGCCAGTTCCGGGGTGAGCAGCAGAAAACGGCCGCCACCGCGCACCAGTCCGGCAGCCACGGCCAGGGCATCCGGGTCGAGATCGTCCAGGGCATCGAACACCAGATGATTCACGTCCTGTCCCAGGTATGCCTTTATTTTTTGTGGAGATACGCTTGGTGCATCGTCCGGCGGCTGTGTGCTGACCCAGAGGGCGGTTTGTCCTGCCAGCAGCGCCCGGGCCTGCTGGCGGCATTGGGCTGCCGGGCCGCTGATGATATGGAAGTCCCGCCACAGGCGGCGGGGGGAGACAGTCATGGTTTCGGCGCTGGCGCGGGGGGCTTTTCCGTTTCCCGCTTGTCTTGCTCGAGTATCTTGTCGATGAGGGATTCGCCGCCCAGGTAATGCTGCTCCACATACTTGAGGGCGTACCAGGCGCCGCCCAGGATCAGGCCGATGGCCAGCAGGGGCCCCAGCAGCTCTGCCGTCCAGAGAATGCGCAGGCTGCGGCGGGTCTTTTTCAGCTGCTTCTGCAGTTCCTGCAGCTGCTCTTCCGCGTACTCGGTGTTCCGACGGATGGCTTTGAGCTGTTGTTCCACCGCGTTGCTCTTCTGCAACTGTAGCAGGGCGGCATCCTTGAGCAGTTTTTCGTGGTTGTTACGGCTTTCCATGAGACAGTTTGTTGAGTTCCGCGCGGTACAGATGTCTGGCAACATAGGGATGCGATGACTAGAATATGCGGCCTGATGTTCCCGGAAATGTGAATCATATCAAAGGATGGCGATTCCGTTTCCGCAAACACGAGGAGATGACCATGTTGAATGACGATTGCCAGTCACTGTTCGATCAGTTTGTTCCCATGGCCAGACAGTACCTGGACGCCCCCGGGGTCATGGCGGCCCTGGAGCTGGACCAACAGTGTATGAAACTCTACCCCGCAGTTGCCCGGGAAAAGCAGAACCAGGAACTGTCCAACATGATCCGGGAGTTTGGCCGGGGGCTGCCGCGCAAGGAGGTCGAGGAATTGCGCCAGCTTCTGCAGGATATTATTGCCGAAGCTCAGGCGGCGGGCTTGAGTCTGCCCGATTGAAAGGGGGAGAGGGGTCAGAGTCAAATCACCACAGGCGGTTGAATTTGCCTGCCACTTTCCTGATTTGACTCTGACCCCTCATCCTTGAGCGGCAAGTTCAAGGACGCCCCGGGGTCAGAGTCAAATCATCACAGGCGGTTGAATTTGTCTGCCACTTTCCTGATTTGACTCTGACCCCTCATCCCGGCTCATAGGCCAGGTTCTGCCCCAGCCACCTTTCGATGTCCGCCACCGGCATGTTCTTGCGCCGGGCATAGTCTTCCACCTGGTCCCGGCCGATCTTACCCACCGCAAAATACCGGGACTGGGGATGGGAGAAATACAGGCCGCTCACCGCCGCCGTAGGCACCATGGCCTTGCTCTCGGTGAGCCAGATGCCGGTGTTGGCCTCAGCGTCCAACAGCTCCCAGAGCAGGTCTTTTTCCGTGTGATCCGGGCTGGCGGGGTAGCCCATGGCCGGGCGTATGCCCTGATATTTTTCCGCGATACGCTCCTCGTTAGTAAGTGCTTCCTCACTGGCGTAGCCCCACAGCTCCCGGCGTACCTGCTCATGCAGCCATTCTGCCAGGGCCTCGGCCAGGCGGTCGGCCAGGGCCTTGAGCATGAGGCTGGAATAGTCGTCATGGTCTTTTTCGAACCCGGCGATCTTTTCGTCTATACCTTCTCCGGCAGTGCAGGCGAAGGCGCCCAGCCAGTCCGCCTTGCCGCTGTCCCTGGGGGCGATGAAGTCCGCCAGGCATTCGTTGTATTTGCCAGCGGGCTGCCTGCCCTGCTTGCGCAGGTTGTGGAAAGTAGTAAGCACTTGCTTACGTTCTTCATCCTGGTACAGCTCGATGTCGTCACCCATGCTGTTGGCCGGGAACAGGCCCACCACGGCCCGGGCGCGCAGCCATTTTTCCTGCCGGATCTTGTCCAGCATCTGTTCGGCATCCTTGAACAGCTTGCGGGCTTCCTCGCCTTTTTCCGGGTCGTCCAGGATTTTCGGGAAGCGTCCGCGCAGCTGCCAGGCGTGGAAGAAGAAGGTCCAGTCGATGTAGGGGATGAGTGCTTCCAGGGGGATGTCGTCATAGATGACGAGGATGCCGGCGCCGACGGGGGTTAGTCGGGCTGAAGCCCGACCTACAGGCTGGCCAGCAAGCGCCTTGGGGCGGGTGGGCTGCCAGGTCTGCCAGTCGATGGGGGTGGGGTTGGCGCGGGCCTGGTCTATGGTCACCAGGTTGCGTGCTTCGTTCTTTTGGCTGCGGTTGTCACGCACGCCAGCGTATTCTTCTTTGAGTTCAGCAAGAAAAGCGCCTTTCTGGTCTTCCGAGAGCAGGGCGCTGGCCACGCCCACGGCCCGGGAGGCGTCGGGCACATAGACTGCGCCATGTTCGTATTCTGGCTCGATCTTTACCGCCGTGTGGGCCTTGGAAGTGGTGGCGCCGCCGATCATCAGGGGGATGGTGTAACCCTGGCGTTTCATTTCTTTGGCCACATGCACCATTTCGTCCAGGGAGGGGGTAATCAGCCCGGACAGGCCGATGATGTCCACGCCTTCTTCCCTGGCGGTCTGCAGAATCTTGTCCGCAGGCACCATGACGCCCAGGTCGATGACTTCGTAGCTGTTGCATTGCAGCACGATGCCCACGATGTTCTTGCCGATGTCATGCACGTCGCCCTTCACCGTGGCCATGAGAATCCTGCCCGCGTTCTCCGCCGGGCACTCGGCCTTTTCCGCTTCCAGGTAAGGCTCCAGCCAGGCCACGGATTTTTTCATCACCCGGGCGGATTTGACTACCTGGGGCAGGAACATCTTGCCTGCGCCGAACAAATCGCCCACCACGTTCATGCCATCCATGAGGGGGCCTTCGATGACATTGATGGGGCGGCCCAGCTTTTCCAGGGCCTCTTTGGTGTCTTCGTCGATGAATTCGGTGATGCCCTTCACCAGGGAATGCTCCAGACGCTTTTCCACGGGCCAGGAGCGCCATTCCAGGTCTTCCTTTTTGTCCTGGACGCTGCCGTCTCCAGCATATTTGGGTGCCAGCTCCACCAGGCGCTCGCCGGCTTCCGGGTCGGTGTTGAGAATCACGTCCTCCACCGCCTTGCGCAGTTCCTCCGGCACCTCGTCATAGACCACCAGTTGCCCGGCGTTGACGATGCCCATATCCATGCCGGCGCGGATGGCGTGGTACAGGAATACCGCGTGTATGGCTTCGCGCACGGGGTTGTTGCCGCGGAAGGAGAAGGACACGTTGGACACCCCGCCGGACACCAGGGCATGGGGCAGGTGTTCCTTGATCCAGCGGGTGGCTTCGATGAAGTCCACGGCGTAGTTGTTGTGTTCTTCGATGCCCGTGGCCACGGCAAAGATGTTGGGGTCGAAAATGATGTCCTCGGCGGGAAAATCCAGCTCGTCCACCAGGATGCGGTAGGCGCGTTCGCAGATTTCGATCTTGCGCTCGTAGGTGTCTGCCTGGCCGGTTTCGTCGAAGGCCATGACGATGACCGCCGCGCCATAGCGGCGGCACAGGCGCGCCTGTTCGCGGAACTTGTCCTCGCCTTCCTTCATGGAGATGGAGTTGACGATGGCCTTGCCCTGCACACATTGCAGGCCGGCTTCGATGATCTCCCACTTGGAGGAGTCGATCATGAAGGGCACCTTGGCGATGTCCGGCTCGGCGGCGCACAGATTGAGGAACCGGATCATGGCTGCCTTGCCGTCCAGCATGCCCTCGTCCATGTTCACATCGACGACCTGGGCGCCTTCTTCCACCTGGGTGCGGCACACGTCCAGGGCTTCCTCGTATTCCTCGTTCAGGATCAAACGCTTGAATTTGGCCGAGCCGGTGACATTGGCCCGCTCCCCCACATTGACGAACAGGGAGTCCTCGGTGATGTTCAAGGGCTCCAGGCCGGACAGGCGGCAGGCGGGGGCGATCTCCGGCAGCGGACGCGGCGGCTTGTCCCTGACCTGTTCATAAATGGCGGCAATGTGTTCTGGCGTCGAGCCGCAGCAGCCGCCCACGATGTTGATGAAGCCGGACTGCGCCCATTCGCCCACTTCCGCCGCCATGTCCTGCGCGGTCAGGTCATATTCCCCAAACTCATTGGGCAGACCGGCATTGGGGTGGGCGGAGACGAAGCATTCCGCCACCCGTGACAGCTCCTCCACATACTGGCGCAGCAGATCCGGCCCCAGGGCGCAATTCAGGCCAATGGACAGAGGCCGGGCGTGGCGCAGGCTGTTGTAGAAGGCTTCCGTCACCTGGCCCGAGAGCGTGCGCCCGGACTGGTCGGTGATGGTGCCGGAAATCATGATGGGCAGCTCGGTGCCGCTTTCCCGGAACACATCCTGCACGGCGAAAATGGCGGCCTTGGCGTTGAGGGTGTCGAAGATGGTTTCGATGAGAATGATATCCGCCCCGCCTTCCATCAGCCCCCGGGTGGCTTCGCGGTAATTCTCTGCCAGTTCATCAAAAGTGATGGCGCGATACCCTGGATCGTTCACATCGGGAGAGATGGACAGGGTTTTGCTGGTGGGCCCCAGCACCCCGGCCACGAAGCGGGGCTTGTCGCCGGTGCTGAATTTATCCGCGGCTTCCCGGGCCAGGCGCGCTGCCGCCACATTGATTTCATACACCAGTTCCTCCATGCCATAGTCCGCCATGGAAGCGCGGGTGGCGTTGAAGGAATTGGTTTCCAGAATATCGGCCCCGGCCTCCAGGTATTGCTCATGGATGCCGCGGATGATGTCCGGCTGGGTGAGGCAGAGCAGGTCGTTGTTGCCTTTGAGGTCGGAGGGCCAGTCACTGAAACGCTCCCCCCGGTAGTCTTCTTCCGTGAGCTTGTGGCGCTGGATCATGGTGCCCATGGCGCCGTCCAGCATGAGGATGCGTTGTTTCAGGAGATGCCGCAGGGTTTCAGAACTCACGATAATGCCAAAGGAAGGGAAAACCAAAATTATACACTTCGAGACTCGGCTGCAGGGGGCGGCAGGTGGGGTCGGAGTCAAATTGCCCCATGCCATTGATTTCGGGCAATGACGCCCAAATTTGACTCCGACCCCTCAAGTATGCTCGCCGGCTTCAGCCTCGATGACCCACAGCGCGTCTTCCGACAGCAGTCGGGGCACATCCAGGTTGTCATCGTCCAGCCAGGGGGGAAGATTCCTGAGCGCATAGCCCACGCAGCGATCCCGCCCGGCGGACTTGGCGGCGTACAGGGCGGCGTCTGCGAGTTTAATGGTCCAGCTCCAGTGTGGGGGCAGGTCCGGGTGAACGGGCAGGGGGGCGATGCCGAAGGAACAGGTGACGTGCAAAGGGTGTCCATCCGCATCGATTTCAAGTTCGCTCAGCTGCCGCCGGATGCGGGTGCAGAGTTTTGCGCCTTGGTGGATATCCATGTCCTGGCACAACAGCAGGAATTCCTCGCCGCCCCAGCGTACCGGAATGTCGCTTCTTCTGGCGCAGTGGGAAAACGTCTCGGCAAAAGCCTTGAGCACCTGGTCACCTATGGAGTGACCCCAGGTATCATTGATCTGCTTGAACCTGTCCAGGTCTGCCAGAATGACGAGCACCGGCCCCTGTCTTTCATCGTCGGCGCTTCCCTCCCTTTCCGCGATCAGGGCATCGACCTCCTGGGTGAGGTAGCGGCGGTTGTACAGGCCGGTGAGGGGATCCCGAACGCTGGTTTCCTGCAGTTTCTGGTTCAGGGCCTCAATGTCGCGGTGCTGGCTGCGAAGTTCCTGGTGCAGCCGCTTGCGTAGCCGTGCCACGCCCATCAGCAGCAGCATGAGCAAGCCGGCGAACACCAGGCCGGCGAGCAGAAACCAGCGCAGGGTGCGTTCATGGGCGGCCTGAAGTTCGAGGCGTGTTATGGTCTGCCTGTCCAGTACTCTTTTCTTCTCCAGTTCGGCAAGGGTTCTTTTTTTCTTTTCCAGCTCGGCAAGGCTCTTGAGTTTGGCGATGCGCGCCTTTATTTCGACGTTGAGCAATTTGTCATGCAGGGCTTCGTGTTTTTTCAAGGCAGCCAGCGCTTCGGCATAGCGTCCGGCCTGCTCCAGTTCGTCCGCCAGCTCCTTGTACAGTTGCATGCGTTCCGGAGGACTGTCCTGGCGGTCAAACAAGCTCAGGGCCTGGCGAAAATGCTCGATGGCTTTTTCATGGTTGCCCAGGCTGCTCCAGGTGCGCCCAAGATGTCGATGGGTCAGCCCCAGGTCCCTGAGGGTTCCGTGGTCCTGATAGAGCTTCAAGGCTTTGTTCAGGGCGTCCAGGGCGTCCCGGTGCTGGCCGAGTTCCAGGAGCACGCCACCCAGGACCAGCCAGGCGTCCGGATCTTCTGGCGTTCTGTCCAGGGTGGCTTTGAGATACCGGTAGGCATTCTTGTAGTCTTTCTTGTGGTAGTAGATGTCGCCAAGATTGAACAGGGCCCAGGTGTATTCGTGGCTGTCTTCGTTGGCAATGGCCAGGGCCTTCTTTACGTATTCCAGGGACTTGTCCCAGTCCTTGAGGTAGTAGAACAGGCCGGACAGGTTCTGGTAGAGAGCGTAGTTGGGGGGCATTCCTGCGCGGTCATGAATCCGCTCAGCCTCCAGGAGGCTTTGCGTGGCTTCGGCGAAGTTGCCCAGTTGAACCTGGGCTACGCCAATGCTCATGAGCAGCCAGTAGTGGCTTTCGGTATCTCCGGGCGGGAGGTTTTCCAAAGCTTTTTCGAAGTAATGTTGCGCTTCTGCCAGCTCGCCCTGGTTGTGGGTCAGCACGCCGAGGTGCCACCAGATGTTCATGCGCCGTCGCGTGTCCGTGGCGGCGTCCGCCAGCACCTTCGCCAGTGCTTTGCGTGCCGGTGGAAGGTCTTTGCGGCCAAGTTCTTTCATGGCCTTCAGGTAGGATTCCATGACGGCGGCTTTCTGCGCGGAGGACAGCCCCGGCCTCGCCAGCAGGCGGTCAGTGATTTCCAGCGCTGCTTCAGCCTTGTCCTGAGCCAGGTAGCGGCGGGCCAGTTCCAGGCTGTCGGTGTTTTCCGGCGCGGGCTGCTGCGCCAAGCTCGTGGCGACGGCCAGCATGAAAAGCAGCAGATGGGACAGAAAGCGGCCCAATGTGAGCATTACAGATTTCCCTGATTCGCCGGGTTTGCCGGCGGTGTGTTTTCCCTAGTGTGAAGATGGAACATTATCCTATATTCGGCTGCGCATCCCAAGCGGTGCGCACCACCCGGCCAAATGCAATGACCCCAGAGAAAATGCGTTTTATTTTGGTTGCATTCGGTGGCGCAAAGCCATTGGGGGAATCGGAACATCGCACTTTTGTGCCATTTCCTGAAAGGAGAATTGGTGTCGCAGGGACTGGAAAATCCTCCGTATTGAGGGCAGAATCAGGACAGGCTGGCTCATGGGGCGGGTTTCATGTTTTCATTCTGGCGACTGTTGTTGCTGCTTCTGCTGCTGCTTCCCATGGGGGCTCAGGCGGGGAGGGGACAGATCCGCTTCGTGGAAACCACGGTGGATCTCAAGCCCGATGGCAGTGCCGTGGTGCTCTATCAGGTACAGTGGCAGGTGACGTCTGGTGAGCTGCACGGTTTCTATTTCGAGGGCAATGGCAAGCTGAAGGTCGGCATGGCCATGGATCAGGCCAGGGCCGTGGACAGCCGGGGCAACACCTACAGGCTGGATATCCGCAAGCTCGGCGGCGGCCGGTGGGACATTCTGCTGGCGGATGGCCAGGGCGTGCCCAAGGGGCAGACGGTGACCTTCAATCTGCCGTTCAGGACGGACTTTTTCACCGCCGGTTATCTTGGCCCCACCACGGCGGACGACGGCCGCGAGCTGGTGTTCTTCGACTGGGCGCCGGTGCAGTGGGGCGAAGCCGCCAATCAGGACCATTACACCCTGAAAATCCTCACCCCTTATCACCTGCCGGATGAACAGGTGAACCCCCGCAGTGTGGTGGATACGGAACAGCTGATTCTCACCGAGCCCTGGGTGAACGAGCACTACCTCATCGATTACCAGCGGGGGCCAGACAACCGTCTGCTGCTGGTCTTCCACAAGAACAAGCCTGGCAATCGCTTTCATATGCGGGTGCAGTTCTACATGCCGGCGGACTGGTTCCATCTGACGGCGGCGCTTGTAGCGATGTCGTCCCCGGCTGCTTCGCGCAAGCCACAATCCGGCCCGGATTCCCTGCTGCTGGTGCTGGGCCTGGCGGTGGTGGGCGCATTGTTTGGCATAGTCAGGGGCAAACAGCGTTCCATGATCAAGGCCAGGGAAGGGCTGGATGAAATCCGCTGGGAAAACCTGGACTGGACGCCGCCCAAGCTGATTCTTTCCGAGTTTCGCAAGCCGGGAAAGATTTGCAAGGATCTCACGCCCCTCGAGGCGGCCTTTTACCTGGAGATTCCCTTCAAGCTCATAGTTTCGGCCATGCTCAATTCCATGGCGCTGGAGGGCTTCGTGGAGATACTGTCCGAGTCGCCCCTGAGGGTGAAAGTGCTGAATCCGCCCGATTTGCATCGGCTGGACGAGTACGAACGCATGTTCTACAAAGCCCTGAGCGATGATGGCGAGCTGTCTCAGGCGGAGCTGGAGGAGCTGATGAACACCGCGGTGAAAAACGTCCAGCGCAAGGCCTGGGACGCGGACATTCAGGCGACCCAGGCGTATTACCGCGAGCAGGTGAATGCGTACCTGAAAACCGCTGCTGCCGGCGCGGCTGCTGGGCAGCATTCCGACGCCGATGACTGGTATTACTGGTACCACAACCAGCATCCTTATTATCGCCGACCCTGGAATTATGACGATGATCCGGCCCGCTATGCCACAGACATGCCGGTCACCGTGGATCACATCATTCACGGCCCCCTGGACACGGACATCGCCATGGAGCTGAACGTTTGCCACGACGCCTGTCATTCGGCCTGCCACAGCGCCTGCCACTCGGCCTGCCATTCGGCCTGTCACAGCGCCTGCCATTCGGCCTGTGTCAGTGGAGGGTCACACTGATGCGCGGTTTGTATGAACGCATGGCCCGGGCCCTGAGCCGTTGGCGCGCGGGTGCCGCGGACATTGGCGGCGGACTCGCCTGTGAAGGGCCTTTGCCTGATTTGTCCTGGGTGGACGAGTTCATCACCAATGTCGGCCCCTATATCTTCGTGCGCACCGAGGACAACATCCTCATCAAGCGCCCCAACCAGGCCCAGAAGCTCAACGCCCAGGGCGCGCAGATTCTCAAATTTCTTCTTGATGGAGGAAAGATTTCCAGTGTCGTGAAGGGCTTGGGGGGCGACAGGGGCAAACTGGAGCAGGTGGCTCTGTTCCTGCATGGGGTGCGGGGGTTTCTGGAAGGCCATGTAACAGCCGACAGCGGTCATCCCGGCGTGGAGGTGGAAGTCTTCGACCGGCACTTTTCCGACCTGCCCATTCTTTCCGAGGTGGCCATCACCTACAAGTGCAACCTGCGCTGCGTGTTCTGTTACGCCGGCTGCAACTGCACCACCCAGCCGGTGAACGACGAAAAGGTCATGAGCGTGGCCGAGATAAAAACCGTGCTGGACAAGCTCTGGCATGAGGGCAGGGTGCCATCCGTGAGCTTCACTGGCGGCGAGCCCACCCTGCACAAGCAGCTGCCGGAACTCATCGCCTATGCCAAGGAACTGGGCATGCGCGTGAATCTCATCACCAACGGCACCCGCATCGACGCGGAACTGGCGCAACGCCTGGCCGATGCCGGCCTGGATTCGGCCCAGGTGAGCCTGGAAGGCACCAGCGCGGAAATCCACAATCTGGTCACCCAGGGCCAGTCGTCCTTCGACAAGACGGTGGCGGCGGTGGGCCACTTGAAAGCCGTGGGCCTGCGGGTGCACACCAACAGCACCATCAACCGCATGAACGTCCACCAAATGCCGGACATGCCGCGTTTCGTGCGTCAGGTGCTGGACAACGAGCGCTTCAGCATGAACCTGCTGGTGCCCACGGGCAGCGCCGTGGTGCATCCCGACCTCATCGTGCGCTACAGCGAGATTGGCGCCTGGCTGGAGAAGATTCAGGCGCAGAGCCAGGCCCATGACGTGGAATTCCTCTGGTATTCGCCCACGCCCATGTGCATGTTCACTCCCATTCCGGCGGGGCTGGGCAATCACGGTTGCAGCGCCTGCGACGGCCTGATTTCCGTGGCGCCCAATGGTGCGGTGATTCCCTGCGCGTCTTACGATGACGAAGTGGGCAGCCTGCTGGACGACGACCTGGTGAAGGTATGGAACAGCGACAAGGCCAGGGGCTACCGGGACAAGGCCCTGGCCCATCCCCAGTGCCGGGAATGCAGCCAGTTCGATATCTGTAACGGCGCTTGCCCTCTGTACTGGCGGGAAATGGGGTTCGGGGAGCTGGAGATGCACAACGGCTTCGACAGGGCCGAGGCCAGAGGGTATGTGGAGCCCGAAGGAGAATCAGGCCCATGAGCGCGGCAGTGCAAAGACAGGCGGGCAGTGATCTGGTGGTGTTCTGGCTTGCCCGGAACATGGCTTACAAGACGCGCATGATGCTTGCCTTCGGCCTGATACTGCTGGGGGTTTTGCTGCAATGGTATTCCGGCGAGGTGTTCGCCGGCGTGATTCCCCTGGTTGCAGGCAATGCCCTGCTGCTGGTGAAAGGTTATGACAACCGTGTGGAGTTCAAGGGTTACGACCCGGCCCAACAATGGCAACAGGTGGAGCCTGTCCGTCTGGCGGAACTCAAGGCCCTGGACAGGAAGATCAAGCGCTGGGACCGCAGTTTCATGGATGTCACCAACAGCTGGGGCCTGATCACTTTCTTTCTGCTCATCTTTCTGTTGTTTCTGATGTTCGCGAAGCTGTCGGCGCCCGGCCAGCCTTCCCGGCTGCTGGCCATTCCCATCGACATGGCCATTCTGTTCCTGCCCCACTGGTTCACTGGCACGCGGCGCATATTGCGCATGCCCGGGCTGCTGATCAAGGCGGAACTGCTGGACAAGGTGCGCAAATGGGCCGAGCAGGAGTTTCCCAAGGTCAAGGCCGAAGTGTTGATGCTGCTCAAGGGAAAGGAGAAGACCCTGCCCGCGGACATCAAGATAAAACTGGCGCCGAAGGATGCGCCCAAGGATTTCCTGGGTCTGTATGGCCAGGTGGTCATCAACAACGTGCAGGGGAAATCCTATCCTTATTTCTACATGGTGCTGGTGGCGCAGCCCAAGCTGGGGCTCAAGGCCCTGGCCCAGGCTTTCGATCCGCCGACCGGCGTGGTCAGGGAATTCAAGGAACAAAACGGCGTGGAAGTGTTGGTGATCCGCCAGCACACCACCAGGCGCTCCGGTTATCACACCAAGCCAGAACGGGTGCGGCAATTGTTTGAGCTGGGAATGGAGCAGATGCGCAGGCTGCTGTGAAATGCCTTATGTCAATCCCCGTACCGGGCTGACAGGGTATACTTCGCGCCACTACTGGCCATTCATCGAAGACGAGCACATGAAGTTATTCATTCCTTTTCTTGCCCTGCTGGCGGCAATGCCCGTGACATCCTCTGCCGACACGCTGGACAAGGCCGGGCTGGCGGCCGTGGAAGAACTCGGGCGCCTCAACGGCATTGCCCTGAACTGCCGGTATTTCGACCAGGTCAAACGCATCAAGCAGATACTCATCGACAACCTGCCCAAGCGCAGAGAGCTGGGCCAGGTGTTCGAGGAAAAGACGGACGCTTCCTTCAAGGAATTCATCCAGTCCGGCGCCGCCTGTCCCTCTCCCGCCGCTTTTGCCGGCGATGTTGGCAAGGCGGGAGACGAGCTGGCCAGGGTTTTTGCTTCCAATTGACGACAGCCCGGCGGAACGGCGCCGGCCCCGAAGGTTTGCCATGAGAAAGTTTTTCCCCGGTTTTTCCCTGTTGGCTGCAATGGCACTGATGCTTGCGGCCAAGGCTTCCCTTGCCGAAGACCACGACCTGCGCGTAGTGGTGAGCATCAAGCCCGTGCATTCTCTGATGGCCAGCCTGATGAAAGGGGTTCGTCCTCCCGAGCTGCTGGTGGGCAAGGGGGAGATTCCCTATGGCTGGAAGCCCACGGCGGAACAAAAGGCTCATATCAAGGACGCGGATATCGTCATTTGGGCGGGGCCGGAGCTGGAAAAGAGCCTGGCGCCCGTCATCGAGGCGCTGCCCAAGGACAAACTGGTGCTGACCCTTCTTGACAGTCTGGACCTGAAAATCCTGCCGTCCCGCTGGAACGACACGGACCGTGATCCCTATTTCTGGCTGGACAGCCGCAATGCCCTGATGCTCATCGATGTGCTGACCAAAATGCTCATGGACAAGGATTACGCCCGGGCGCATCTGTACAAACGCAACCGCGACGCCCTGTTCGAGAAACTGGCGGAACTGGACCGGCGCCTGGAATACGGCTACCGGGGCCTCAAGGGCGGCGTGGTGCTGGCCTATTACGACACCCAGCAGTATTTCGAGCAGGCCTATGCCCTCAAACTGGGCGGCGTGCTGAGCCCCTCACCGGATGTGCCGGTGAACGCCGCAACCCTCCTCAAGGAGCGGCAAAAGGTGCAGGCGGGAGAATATGCCTGCCTGCTCACGGAAGCCCGGATGAAAATGCCTGCCCTGGATCTGCTCCTTGGCGGTGCGGATATCAATCATGTGGAACTGGACAGCTTTGGCAGCACCCTGGAGCCAGGCGAAGGCCTCTACCTGAAACTCATGAACCACAACACCAGCCTCATCAAGGCTTGCGTGAACAAGACCGCGGCCAAACTGGAGGCGGCAACAAAGCCGGAAGCTGCGCCGGCTCCCGTTCCGGATCATATTGGTGGCCGTTTCGTGCTCACGGATCACAAGGGCAACATGGTCACCGAGGAAGATATGAAGGGCAAGTACCAGCTCATCTATTTCGGCTACACCTATTGCCCGGATGTCTGCCCCACCTCCTTGAGCGTGATGATGACCGCTCTGAAGAAAATTGATCCCGAAGCCAAACGCATCCAGCCTTATTTCATCACCGTGGACCCCCAGCGGGATACCCAGAAAGTGATGGCGGACTACGTGAACTACTTTGGCAAGACCCTCATTGGCCTGCGCGGCACCGAGGAAATGACCCAGCGCCTTATCAAGGAATTCGGGGTGGTGGTGGAAAAAGTGGTGGACGATCCCGCCCATCCGGAAAAATACCTCATCGACCACACCGCCAGCCTCTACCTGATGGGGCCGGACGGACGCTTCATCACCAAGTTCGCCCATGGCATCAGTCCGAAACAGCTGGTGGAGAAGCTGCGGGAATACGTGAAATAAGCGGCCCGGCGCTGGCGCTCAGGGTGTCTCCGGTTTGCCGTCTGCCCGTTTGAATCTGCCCAGGGCCTTTCCCCCCAAACTTAAGATGCCGGTGCCGTCCTTGTCCACGGAAAAGCTGAATTGCGTTTCCCTGTCGGCATGGGATGAGGGAGTGCAGTCGAGCTGAACGGTACGTGCGTCCCTGCCGCCCCAGAAGCAATGCCAGTTGGCGGAGGGTGTCTTGCTGTCGAACATGGCCCGCCCTTCATAGGACAGCGTCAGGCGGGAGATTCCCCAGTCGTTTTCCTCCGTCGCAGTCCAGTTCCCCGCACCAGGATGGGGAGAGCATGCCGACAACAGCAGACCGACGACTGGCAGGAAGAGGCAGGTTCTGGCAACAGAATGCATCATTGTCAGGACAACAGGAATTCCGGGAAAGGCCGCATCATACCGCAATTGTCACAGGGGTCGAATGGTTACAGGGGTCGGAGTCAAATCACCAGGGAGGCAGAGTTTACGCACCATCACCCTGATTTGACTCCGACCCCGACTGCCCGCCTGTCCCTGCCCCAGGGGTCGGAGTGTGCGGCCGAGCAAGGTCGATCGTTCAAGCGGGTGGGAACCCCGCCTCGGCAAGGCAGGTCAGCCACCGAGTAGCGAGCATCGGGCAGGCGGAGGTGACTCCAAATGTTAAGC
>JALVNE010000061.1 GCA_027026755.1 Sedimenticola sp.
CCCAGCTCGGCGGCCACGGCCTTGAGCTTCTGCGCGGCTTCCGCCGCGACCCGATCCATCACCCCATTGCCGGCCAGCCCGATCACCGTCGGCGGATCCATGAAATCGAACACCGTGCCGCCATCGGCCTCCCGGGCCACGATGGTGCAGGGCAGCAGCGCGCCGGCCTCGGGCACGGCATCGATCATGGTCTTGGCCATCTTCGGGTTGCAGGCGCCGAGGATGCGATAGGCCGGCATGTCTTCACCGAGCTTGTTCTTGACGATGCCGGCGACATTGACCTCGCTGACGATGCCGAGATGATGGTTCATCAGCGTGGATTTCAGAGTTTCGATGGCCTCGTCGATGGATTGCTCGACGCGCACGGAAAAGGCGAATGTTGGCATGGTGGGTTCCTGTGTTTTGAATGAATGACTCAGTATAACCGCATCGGGGTGATATTTACCCAGGACAAACGGGCCCTGAGCGTGGTTTTTTTCACTGTACGGAAACTTTCACCGACTGCCGGGTTCAAAGGCATTGAGTCCGGGATGCAATCCGCCTCGGACGACTGGAAAACACGAGGGGAGCAGCAGGCTCGAAGCCGCATGCGCAACACGACACACCGATATCTGTCCTGGCTCTTGATGCTGGCCCTGATGCTGGCGCCGCTGCAGTCTGTGTTGGCCCTGGACAGCGGCAAGGCATCGATGTCATCGGCCTGCCTGCAGATGATGGCGGATGATGACGAAGGCAGGGGGGCTGGTCTGTCTGCGTCCGGTCCGGCTCCGTGCAATCAACCCTCGTCGCCGCTACACTGCCCGGAAATGCCAGGTTGCAGCGGTTTCTCCGGCCTCAGCCTGTTTCCTTCGTCCTCTCTTTCCCCCGTACCGCGAGCCGCGCTCGTGTTCCGTTTGCGTCATTCCGATACCCGCCTGACGACCCGATACCCCGACCTGCTACAACGCCCTCCCCGAGTCTGATCTCCGCAAACCGTCCACGCCACCGCGCGTGAGGACGATGGACCACTGTCCAACCGGTTTCACCCGGTTCCCGGTGCCCCGCACCGGGCAACAGAGGTCCTGTTCATAATCAAGTCATTTCCCGCAGAAGAAGATAGCGATTCCCAATGGGTTGCTGTCTCTGGATTCGGGCAACAATGAAATGAAATAGTGGAGAAGCAAGATGTACAAGACGATTACAGCGATCACCCTGGCCCTGGGTCTGGCGGGACTGGGCGGAATACCCGTCCTGGCCGACAGCCCGCAAGCTCGGGGTGCCGGCGAGAAAACCCTGCCCCGGAAGAGCATGCCGGGCGACCAGGCGATGACGGCGGAACAGATGCAGGCCATGCGACAGCAATCCATGCCGATGATGCAGGCCGGGGCCGGGCAGGGCGCCGGCATGATGATGACGCCGATGATGAAGCAGATGATGCAGAAGCGGGATCGGCACTGGCAACAGGTCGAACAGCGGCTGGCCAATATCGAAGACCTGTTGCGGCAACTGGTGAAGCTGCAAGAAAAGTAATGAGCAATCCATGATCCAGAAGGATCATGGCGGGAGGCAATGTCTGGAGGGGCGTTGTCTGTCGTCAGCTTTCCCCCCTCCAAGTGTGTGCGGCCTTGGGGGCGCCTTCGTTCACCCGAATGGGGGCGTCCCTCTTTTTTAAGAAATTGGCAAGGAGATAGCAATAGTGATGCTTCCTACGGGATCTAACAGGCTGTTGAAAAACCCTCTGGTGGCACGATACGGCGTTAAAAAAGGACTCAAAATGCTCATTTACTGGCGTGTAAACTGCGCTTTTTCGTCCTTTTTTGCCTTGTCTCGCACTCACCAGAGACTTTTTCAACAGCCTGCAAAGGGTTTTCAAATCAAGGGGGTGAAAAATGATGGGAATGGATGGTGAATACATGGGCTGGGGCCTCGGCTTCGGCTGGATCTTCATGATCGCGATCTGGGTGCTGATCGGCTACCTGGTGTTTGCAATGTTGCGTTTCTTCGTGTCTCCGAAGGACGAGAACCGTCGCTCCGCGGCAGA
>JALVNE010000062.1 GCA_027026755.1 Sedimenticola sp.
GAAGCTTCGGGATTGGTGGAATACATGAAAAGGTCAGAAACCATCCCCGGTTCAAAGACCGGGGATTCAGCAAGGCCACGGCAATTCCCTTTGAAGAGTTCAAGGAAGTGCTGGAAGAAGCGATCAACGAATTCAACATGCAGCCTGGGCGTAGAACGGCTGTCTGTAACGGTCGCAGTTTCTATGAGGCGTTTACCGAAAGCTTCAAAGAATCCAAGGTTGTGAAACTGACAGAACAGCAGCGGCGGCTGTTCCTGATGGCGCAAGAGTACCCGGTGCGCGTGCAAATGGATGGAACCGTCAAGCTGAATGCCGGGCGTCTTGGTCCGCATAAAAACCGTTATTATTCAGAGGCTTTGTACAAATATATCGGCAATGACGTGAATGTCCACTTTGTCCCGGACAACCTAGAAGCCGATGTTGTTATTTATGCCATGGACGGCCGTTTCATCTGCGAAGCAAAGCACCTTCCTTCCATAGCGTTTAACAGTGTTGAACAAGGGCGTTCCCACAACAGGGAAAAAACACGCTTCTTGAAATTGGAGAAAAAGAAACTGGAAGCGAAGAGACGTATGGAAGCCAAGGAGATGGAGGCCATCTACCCGAAAACGGAGCCTGGAAAGATCCCCGAGCCTGGCGCCATAGAGGGACTGTTCAGCAAAACAGGCTGGGAAGAAATCGATGGTAACAGACAAGGACCCTCGGAAACGGAAACAACGGAAATGTTCGGTCGGGGCGTCGAAAAACTGGCTGAAGCGATGCAGAAAAAGGCTGGAGGTTATTAGAGTGCATGAGGGGTTGCCGCCCCTCATGCACGGATTCAATGCGCGATAGCGCACCAAAAACGAGAGGTAACTATACCATGAAAGACGAGTTGCAACATAGCCGCTTGCGGCGGCAGGTCAAACAGGCGCTGAAGGCCAATGGCCTGCCCCAGCGCCAGGCCGCCCGCGAAATGGGCATGGATGAAAGCCGGTTTAATCTCTGGCTAAACAACAAATATCCCGGCGATAACCAAGAGATTGCAACCAAGGCGGAACGCTGGCTGGAGCTCCGGGAAAAAAAGACCGCGGCAACCGCCATGCTGCCGGAAGACCCGGAATGGGTGGAAACCCCCACGGCAAAGAACATCATTCAGGTTTTGTCCTATGCCCATATCGCCCAGAAAATCGCCGTAGTCTATGGCGAAGCGGGCGCGGGCAAAACCCGCTCCTGTCGCCACTATGCCGCGATCAATAACAACGTCTGGCACATCACCATTACCTCTGCATCCGGCACGCTAGCGGCCTGCCTGGAGCGTATCGCACGGGGACTGGGCTTACATGACTATTCGGGGCGGGCCTCCCGCCTGGAGGCAGAGCTTGCCGAATACCTGAGCAACAGAAAGGGGCTTCTGATTCTTGATGAGGCACAGCACATGAACCTGAAGGCCCTGGAGTCGGTTCGGGCGTTGCATGATGCCACAGGCATGGGGCTGGTCTTGGTGGGCAATGAAAAAGTCTATAGCCAATTGACGGGCGGTACCCGCCAATCTGCCTTCAGCCAACTGTTTTCCCGTGTCGGAAAGCGGCTTCGGTTGGTCGAAGTGAAAAAAGGTGATGTGGAGATGCTGGCTGCCGCCTGGGGCGTGAAAGACCGGGCCATCATCTCGCGACTGAAGAAAGTGGCCAACGAACCAGGAACCCTGCGTGGCGTTGCCCATGTACTGCAATTGGCCTGGTTGCTTGCATCTGGCTCAGGGGATGACCTGACGATAGAGCACATCGAGGCATCCATAAGAGACCTCTGCGCGATATAGGAGAAATGACGATGAGTAACACTTCCAGAAACAAGCTTCTTGGTCTTCTCCACATGGCGATCAAGCGGAAAAATGTCAAGGAACAAAATTATCGTGACTGGCTGGAACAGCGGTTCGGTGTTCGAAGTGCGGCCAATCTCACCATCAAGCAATTGCAGGATGCCGTGACCGATCTCAGGGATGCAGGATGGCTTGATGGCGCGGGCAGGGG
>JALVNE010000063.1 GCA_027026755.1 Sedimenticola sp.
GCATAGATTTCACCGGTGTCCGCACGGCAGCCATCCTGCCAGTGCGGCAAAGGGTGAAAAACAGAGGAGGAATGGGAAAGGAGTGCTTTTGGTAGATCTTTTACCCCGGAGAGAAATATCGCCGGTAGTTCCCTATCCCCTGAGCCCAATGCTGAGCCCGAGCTTCAACCACCACTTCCACTTTCTCCGGTCGTCCCACCAGAGAATGAAACACTCCAGAACCGGGGAACGGATGTAAATCTATGTTTGATAATATGTTAAAATCTTGTGAAAAAATGAATGGAAGGTGGAAGTCAGGTTGTATTGCTGGTGCATTATGTGCATTTTTAATTTGCCAAGCATTTAGAGGATCATAAGTTGGAAGCTATAAATTACAACGATCTAAAATCAGATATATTGAATGAAATATATTTAAGCAAGGGGGAGTTAACTATTATGCTTACTAAGGTTAGGGGGAAGCGATGCTCGGTCCTATTGAATATGCTAAATGAGATTAGTAATTATGATAAATCATCACATTCTTTTATATCTCGTGTTTTTTTTATATTTTCAAGTTTATTTGAAATAATTAGAGTGTTCATATTTTATTCAAAACTTTTCGAGATTTTACTGTTTTATAATAAGAACAAACCTTTATTTGAGATACAAGAGGTCCCTGGTAATGAAATAAAAATTAAATTTAGAGTAAAATAACGTAAATAGTAAATAGAAGACACCCACCTATTGGCGCTCATTGGCATTTCCTCGAAAAAAGCGCCAATTTCTAGACCAAGTGAGGGGAAAACAGCCAGATGGTCATGGGTTCCATGCTGCCATGGGTCTTCCCATTGTTTCGGCATAGATTTCACCGGCGTCCGCACGGCAGCCATCCTGCCAGTGCGGCAAAGGGTGAAAAACAGAGGGGGAATGGGAAAGGAGTGCTTTTGGTAGATCTTTTACCCCGGAGAGAAATATCGCCGGCAGTTCCCTATCCCCTGAGCCCAATGCTGAGCCCGAGCTTCAACCACCACTTCCACTTTCTCCGGTCGTCCCACCAGAGAATGAAACAGGCTCTCAAAGGACTGGCTCAACTCCTGCCAAGAACGCGCTTCCAGGCCAAGGCGTTGCAGAATGGGTAACTGGGCCGCATCCATATACCCGGCTTTATCATCCCGAATCGCCCGGCCTGTCCAGTCCAGAAGCTCCAGATAATCTGCAAAAGCAAATGGAATGCCCTTGGACGAATCCTGCTGCTGGCTTCCCACAAAAGGCAATAGCTCAACAGGTTGGGTCTGTTCCTTCAATGCAGTACGAACGCGCTTGCGCACCGAGGTGTATTTCGACTTTTCCGGTGAGGTGGCCTGCTTTGCCCGTACTGGATTCAAATCCACATAGGCCATGCAAGCCAACAATGCGGCCTCATCCAGCAGAGCCTGGGATTTGAAACGCCCTTCCCAGAACCGTCCGGTGCAGCCGTCTTCCTCATTGGCCTGGCGGGCAATGGCCTCGTTCAGGCAACGCATGAACCAACTGATGGACGTCAAACGCTCCCGCCAGACCTCCGCCAGCCGGGACAGCTCGGTTTCCTGGGCCTCGTGCAGAGGCTTACCAGACAAAAAAGTCTGAGAAATCAAAGTGCCGGCAAACAGCTGGTGCCACCGTTCCACCACTTCCCGTAAGGACCAGGCCTGGGCTGCATCCCTGTCCACATACAAAACCACATGGGTATGGTTGGACATGACCGCATAGGCACAGACATCGATGGCGAACACCCCGGCCAGCTTGAGCAAGCGGGATTCCACCCACTCACGGCGGTGCTCGAAAGACTTTCGGGTAACCGGATCTTCCCCGCAAAGGAAGGCCCGCCTGACGCAGCGGGAAACACAATGGTAATAAGGGGTATCGACCAGGCTGATGAGGGCTTTTCGTGGTTTGGGCATGGGAAATCCTTTTTCCAATAGTTCTCTAAATGTTCTCTATTCTGCCGACGGGTGGGAGGAGTGTCAATAGGTGGGTGTCCGCCATCCAGT
>JALVNE010000064.1 GCA_027026755.1 Sedimenticola sp.
CCATTTTAACCAGTGTGCCGTAAACAATCACTGTCTTGTTTCGTTTCATGCCTTTGTGGTATGGTACACGCCCTCGAACGACAGGCGCGTAGCTCAGTTGGTTAGAGCACCACCTTGACATGGTGGGGGTCGTTGGTTCGAATCCAATCGCGCCTACCAAAACTGTAAAAAGCACCCGCACTTTCGCGGGTGCTTTTTGTTTAATTGACCATGTGGCCTTTCGTGTGGGTCACCACTGGAGGAAGACAGAATGCCCGTAGTTACTCTCCCCGACGGTAGTCAACGCCGTTTCGATCACCCCGTTTCCGTCCACGATGTTGCGGCTGATATCGGCCCGGGCCTTGCCAAGGCGGCGTTGGCAGGAAAGGTCGATGGAAAACTTGTGGACTGTTCCCATGTCATCGACCATGATGCCCAACTGGCTATTATTACTGAGCGGGATGACGAGGGACTGGAGATTATCCGTCACTCCGCCGCTCATCTGCTGGCGCAGGCGGTCAAGGAGCTCTATCCCGATGCCCAGGTGACTATCGGTCCGGTGATTGAAGATGGTTTTTATTATGACTTTTTCTACGAAAAGGGATTTCATGAAGAAGATCTGGAGCGCATCGAGAACAAGATGGCAGAGCTGTCCAGGGCGGATTATCCCATCGAGCGCAGCGTTATGTCCCGGGAGCAGGCGATTGAATTTTTCACTGAGATGGGTGAGGAGTACAAGGCCAGGATCATCGAAGATATTCCGGCCAGAGAGCAGATCTCACTCTATCGGCAGGGTGATTTTATCGATCTGTGTCGCGGTCCGCATGTGCCATCTACAGGACGGATCAAGGCATTCAAACTGACCAAGCTGGCGGGTGCCTACTGGCGGGGAGATTCCCGCAACGAAATGCTGCAGCGAATTTACGGTACCGCCTGGGCCAGTAAAAAGGATCTGAAGGCCTATCTGCATCGCCTGGAGGAGGCGGAAAAGCGTGACCACCGTCGCCTGGGCCGGGTGCTGGATCTGTTCCACACCCAGGAGGAAGCACCGGGGATGGTGTTCTGGCACGACCACGGCTGGACACTTTATCAGCAGGTGGAACAGTATATCCGCCAGGTGTTGCGCCGTGCTGGCTACCAGGAGGTACGCACTCCGCAACTGGTGGATCTCTCCCTGTGGGAGCGCTCCGGCCATCTGGCCAAGTTTGGTGACGAGATGTTCACCACCCATTCCGAACATCGCGACTACGCGGTCAAGCCGATGAACTGCCCGTGTCATGTGCAGATCTACAACCAGGGTTTGAAAAGTTACCGGGATCTTCCACTACGCATGGCCGAGTTTGGCTCCTGCCATCGCAACGAACCCTCCGGCACACTGCACGGGCTGATGCGGGTGCGTGCATTCACCCAGGACGATGCTCACATCTTCTGTACCGAGGAGCAGGTGCAGGATGAGGTCGCAGCCTTTATTGAACTGCTGCGCGGTGTCTATGCCGATTTTGGTTTCGATGAGATCATCATCAAGCTTTCCACCCGTCCGGAGCAGCGGGTCGGTGCCGATCTGCTTTGGGACAAGGCCGAGCATGCGCTGGAGCGGGCGCTCAACGCCAAGGGGCTGGATTGGGATCTGCAACCTGGGGAAGGAGCGTTCTATGGTCCCAAGATTGAGTTCTCTCTCAAGGACTGTCTTGGACGCGTCTGGCAGTGCGGCACGATTCAGCTGGATTTCTCCATGCCGGGACGCCTTGATGCCACCTATGTTGCCGAGGATGGAAGCCGTCAGGTACCGGTGATGTTGCACCGGGCGATCCTGGGTTCGCTGGAGCGTTTTATCGGTATTCTCATTGAACATTATGCCGGCGCGTTCCCCGCCTGGCTGGCCCCTGTTCAGGCGGTAGTGATGAATATTACCGATCGCCAGGCGGAATATGCGCAAAAAATAGAGGATAGTTTGCGAAAACGGGGCTTTCGTGTGGTATCGGACTTGAGAAATGAGAAGATCGGCTTTAAAATCCGCGAGCACAC
>JALVNE010000065.1 GCA_027026755.1 Sedimenticola sp.
GCGGTCGGAATTCTTCATTGCCTGTGGCATGTCCCATATCTGGCTCCTGAGATTCCAGGGGTCGGAGTCAACATCTCCAAGTCATTGCAAGGAACGGCGCCAGACGACTCCCGAACCGGTGAATCTTTCCGGCATCATTCCAATGTTGACTCCGACCCCGTTACAAAAGTCGGGTTACCAAGAGGCGCGTAATAGTCCGCAGCTTGACAAGCGATTCGAGACGATGAACAGACGCTCGCCTGTAGGTCGGACTTCAGTCCGACACCCAACGGTGGACTGTCGGGCTAAAGCCCGAGCTACAGTCTTCACATAGCTTCGCGTTATGAAGCATTAGTCGTTGCTCAGGACTATTTTGCACATTTTAGTAAAAGTCGTAATCGAAAGACTGTTTGAATCTTGCCCTAAATTCATCCAAAGTGAAATGATGATTCTGGGTGCCGGCCTGCTCGATCTTGATGGCGCCCATGAGGGAAGCAATGCGGCCGGTGGTTTCCCAGTCCATATCGTTTTGCAAACCATAGAGCAAACCGGCCCGGTAGGCATCACCACAGCCTGTGGGGTCTTCCACAGAAGCGGCCCTGGCGCTGGGAATCTCGATGACCTTGTTGCCCGTGTAAATGCTGGAGCCTTCCCCGCCCCGGGTGACGACGATGGCCTCCACCCTGTCCGCCAGAGCCTCGATGCTTTTGCCGGTGCGCTCCATCATCAGCCTGGCTTCGTAATCGTTGAAGGCCAGCCAGGTGGCCTGCCCGGCAAAACGCACGAGATCGTCACCGTCGAATAGGGGCATGCCCTGACCGGGATCGAAAATGAAGGGAACACCCGCCTCGGCGAACTGTTCCGCGTGCTCGATCATGCCCTGACGCCCGTCCGGCGATACCAGCCCCAGGCTGATGTTCGGGGCATCGCTCACCTTGTTCAGATGCGACTGGTTCATGGCGCCGGGATGAAAGGCGGTGATCTGATTGTCGTCCTGGTCTGTGGTGATATAGGCCTGGGCGGTGTATTCGCCGTCGATGACCTTCACATAATCCCGGGAAATGCCCTGCTTGTCCATCCACTCGGCATAGGGCTGGAAATCCGTACCCACGGTGCCCATGGGCGCGCCGTCTCCCCCGAGCAGCTTCAGGTTATAGGCGATATTGCCCGCGCAGCCGCCGAACTCCCGGCGCAGATCCGGCACCAGGAAGGAGACATTCAGGATATGCACCTGTTCCGGCAGGATGTGGTTTTTGAAACGATCGTGAAACACCATGATGGTGTCATAGGCAAAAGAACCGCAGATGAGTGCTGACATGAGGTAAATCCACTAATTGTAATATGTGTCCCAGTGTCCCGGGGGGCGGAGTCAAATTCCAGCCAAGTCGCTACAGCGAACGAAACCGGGCGA
This sequence comes from Sedimenticola sp., assembly GCA_027026755.1. GTDB lineage: Bacteria > Pseudomonadota > Gammaproteobacteria > Chromatiales > Chromatiaceae > Thiolapillus. Next base: position 1,391 of record JALVNE010000065.1, read on the forward strand.
TTCCAGGTCATCGAATCCGCCCAACATCTTCCCCATTTGACTCCGACCCCAAAACACTACAGACAGGATGACTGGGGGTGAAAAATTTGGTCGTTGGGTTGATAATGATGAATATCCCGTTTCAACGCAACCGACGAAAACCGGCGGAAGAAATTTTCATGCTCAATATTCAAATCGACAATCCGGAACTCGAAAGAAGTATCACCGAGAGTTGTGGTGAAGATCCCCAGGCAATTGCCAGAGCCTTTGCCGAGTTTGTTCAGCAACGGCAAATAACACAGGATGTGGGCGTTTCCATTCGGCAGTTGGAGGCAGGAGAAGGCATATCCCTCGAACAGGTAATGGAACAGCTTCGCGCTCCGTATGAGTGAACCGCGGATCGTTTTTTCTCCGCGCGCTCAAAAGCGTTTTGCCGAGATTGCCGATTATCTTTACCAGCAGCATCTTTCCACCGAGTTCGTGCTTCAGTATTTGAATCGTTTTGAAACCTGGCTGAATACGGTATTGGGACAATTTCCCGAGTCAGGCACACCCATGCCCGAGCTGGGACCGGACATTCGCCGGGTCGTTTATCGGCGTTACAGCTTCATTTATCGTGTCAAAGCCGATG
>JALVNE010000066.1 GCA_027026755.1 Sedimenticola sp.
GGCAGCTGCCGGCCCAGGTAGTACTGGCCGAGAAAGGCGGACAGCACCTCGCCTTCGTCCCTGCCCTTTACGCCCCGGGGAAAGAACTGGCGGTTGCCCAGATTGCGTCCCTGGCGGATGAAGAACAACTGCACACAGGCCTGGCCCTCGGCCATGGCGCAGGCCACGATGTCCAGGTCGCCCTTCTCGCCGCTGACGTACTGGCGCTCCTGCACCTTGCGTATGGCTTCTATCTGGTCGCGGTAGCGGGCGGCTTCTTCGAATTCCAGGGCCGCCGAAGCCTGTTCCATGCGCGCCACCAGGCCATCCACCACGTCATGGGTCTTGCCTTCCAGAAAAAGCACGATATCGCGCACGTCACGCATGTAGTCTTCCCGGCTCACCAGGCCCACGCAGGGGGCGGTACAGCGCTTGATCTGGTACTGCAGGCAGGCGCGGGAGCGGTTGCTGTAATAGCTGTTCTCGCACTGGCGCACGGGAAACAGCTTCTGCAGCAGATACAGGGTTTCGCGCACAGCTCCACCGCTGGGATAAGGGCCGAAATACCGTCCCCCGCCCTTGCGCGCCCCCCGGTAGAAGCTGATGCGGGGAAACTCGTCGTCGGAAAGATAAATGTAAGGATAGCTTTTGTCGTCCCGCAACAGGATGTTGTAGCGCGGCTTGAGTTCCTTGATGAGATTGTTCTCCAGCAGCAGGGCCTCGGCTTCCGTGTGGGTGACCACGATCTGGATATCGCGGATCTGAGCCACCATGGTCTGGATACGCCTGTTGCCCGCGCGCTGAAAATAGCTGCTCACCCGGCGTTTGAGATCCTTGGCTTTGCCCACGTAGAGCACCCTGCCCTCGCCATCGAGCATGCGGTACACCCCCGGCCTGTGGGTCAGGGTCTTGAGGAAGGCCTTGTGATCGAATGCGTCGTTTTGACTCACGGATGAACGCTGGCTGGAAAAGATGCACAAAGTTTGCCGCAGATCAGCCTGGCACGCGAGAGGATTTTTCCGGGAAGAAAGAACTGGTAGAGTTGTGGCATCCGGGACATGACAGGCAATGCCGTTCAGCCCCGTGCAAACAGACGTCACAGACATTACAGGGGAACCCTCATGGCAAGGGAACAATGGAAATCCCAGTTCGGCTTCCTGCTCGCGGCAGTGGGTTCGGCCATCGGTCTGGGCAATATCTGGCGCTTCAGCTACCTCGCCTATGAACACGGCGGCGGGGCTTTTCTCATACCTTACCTGGTGGCGCTGCTCACGGCGGGCATTCCCCTGCTGATCCTGGAATACGGTATCGGCCACGAACGCATAGGCTCCGCGCCCCTGGCCTATGCCAAAATCGACAAACGCTGGGAATGGCTGGGCTGGTGGGCAGTGCTGTTCGTCATGTTCGGCATCGTGCTCTATTACTCGGTGGTCATCGCCTGGTGCATGAACTTCTTCCTGCTGTCTTTCGACCTGGGCTGGGGCGATGACCCGAACGCCTTTTTCTTCAAGGAATTCCTCCAGGTCAGCGACAGCCCGGGAAACATCGGCGAGGTGCGCACCCCCATACTGGCCGCCCTGGCGGTGGTCTGGCTCATCAACTGGGCGGTGGTGTATCGCGGCGTGCAGAAGGGCATAGAGCTGGCCAACAAGATTCTCATGCCCACCCTGCTGGTGCTCATCATCGCCCTGGTGGGCTGGTCCCTGACCCTGGAAGGCGCGGGACTGGGTCTGAAAGCCTACCTGAGCCCGGATTTCTCCCGCCTGTCGGATCCCAAGGTGTGGATAGACGCCTACAGCCAGATCTTCTTCACCCTGAGCCTGGGCTTCGGCATCATGATCGCCTATGCCAGCTATCTGCCGCGCAAGGCGGACATCACCCGCAACGCCCTGCTCACCGCCCTCATCAACAGCGGCTTTTCCCTGTTCGCCGGGCTGGCGGTGTTCTCGGTGCTGGGTTTCATGGCCACCTCCCAGAACCAGCCCATGTCGGAAGTGGTGGCCCAGAGCATCGGCCTGGCCTTCGTGGCCTACCCCAAGGCCGTGAGCCTGATGCCCGGCGGGAATTTTTTCGGCGCCCTGTTCTTCCTTTGCCTGGTGGTGGCGGGCCTGTCCTCCGCCGTGTCCATCATCGAGGCCTTCGTCGCCGCCATGGTGGACAAGTTCGGTCTCAGCCGGCAGAAGCTGGTGACCTTCATCTCGGTGCTGGGCTTTCTCGGCTCCATCGTGTTCACCACCCATGCGGGCCTGCTGTGGCTGGACATCGTGGATCACTTCGTCACCCATTACGGCCTGGTGAGCGTGGGCATCATGGAATGTTTCGTGGTCGGCTGGCTGTTCCGGCTGCCCCGGCTGCGCCAGCACATCAACCGCATATCTTCCATCCCTCTGGGCCCCTGGTGGGATTTTCTCATCAAGGTGTTCGTGCCCCTGGTGCTGGTGGTGATCCTGGCGGGTGATCTGTACGCGGAATTCCAGAAGCCCTATGGAGGTTACAGCTGGACGTCCCTGATCATCATCGGACGGGACTGGCTGCTGCTCACCCTGGTGGGGGCCTTTGCCATCGCCTGCCGGCCCTGGCGGACGCAGTCGCGGGAACAGGGGGGGAGGATGGATCAGGAGGCTGGGTGAGCCTCCGGCGCCCTCTCCCCCGGCCCCTCTCCCAGAGGGAGAGGGGAGAAAAAAGAATGTCACAAAAGGCGGCAGCCTCCGCGATGCAGGGACACATCGCCATTTTCGATGGCTGTAAGCCATTGAAAATGGGGGAATCGGAAAATCGCACTTTTCCGATTCCGAGTCGTGAAAGCCCAGGGAAGGGCTTTTACGACATCCTCAGAGGGTTAGTCGAGCAATTGGCGGGCGCGCTGGAATACCTGAAGGAACATTTCCGGTGTGAGACGGCGGGTCTGGGTGTTGTAGCGGCTGCAGTGATAGGAGTCGAGCAACATCAGGTCATCATTCAGCCGGTGTTCCGCGCCATGGCCAAAGGGATAATCGACCTGGCGCAGCCCCAGGGCGCTTACCACGGCCCGATGAGCGACGCCGCCCAGAGCCAGCACCAGGGCACCCGGCGGCAGCATTTCCATCTCCCGCGCCAGAAAACCATTGCAGGCCCTGACCTCCGCCCCCAAAGGCTTGTTCTGCGGTGGCAGACATTTCACCGCGTTGGTGATGCGGCACTCTTTCAACACCAGCCCATCTCGGGCATGAAGTGATTCCGGCGCGCTGGAAAAGCCGCAGTCGTACAGGGTCTGGTAGAGCAGTATCCCGGCATGGTCCCCGGTAAAAGGCCGTCCACTGGCATTGGCGCCATGCATTCCCGGCGCCAGGCCAACGATGAGCAGGCGCGCATCCGGATCGCCAAAAGGGGCAACGGGACGGCAATGATAGTCGGGATACTGCAGTTTCAGCTCCCGCAGAAAACCGGCCAGTCTGGGGCAGGCCATGCAGTGGCTGTCGAATGCGGCCCGGTCAGCCATTCAGCTCAATCAGGCCATGGCGCAGGGCGAAATGGGTCAGCTCCACGTCATTGTGAATATCCAGCTTTTCGAACAACCGTGCCCGGTAGGTACTGATGGTCTTGGGACTGAGAAACAGGGAATCAGAGATGTCCTGGGTGGTCTTGCCCTGGGTGATCATCAGCATGACCTGCATCTCGCGGGGAGACAGCTTGGACAGGGGCGAGGACTCGCCCTTGTTCACCAGGGCAGACAGGCTCAGGCGCTGGGCCACTTCATTGCAGATGTAATGCTCGCCCCGTACCACCCGGCGAATGGCCAGGGCCAGTTCGTCTGCCGGGCATCCCTTGGTGACATAGCCTACCGCACCGGCATCGAGCAGCTGGTTGGGGAAAGGCATGTCATCCAGGGCCGTGAGGGCGATGACCTTGACATCCGGAGCCACGCGCAGCACCCGCCGCGTGGCTTCTATGCCCCCTATGCCGGCCATGTTCACGTCCATGAGTATTACGTCCGGCGGTGACTCACGTACGATATCCATGGCCTGCTCACCGCTCTCGGCTTCCGCCACTACTTCCATGCCCTCGATCTCATCCAGAATACTCTTCATGCCTGAACGGAACAGGGCATGATCATCCACCAGGAGTATGCGTATCATCTTGTCTTTCCGGGTTTCCACGGTTATCGGTTATGGCCCATCCAGTTACGCTTCAATATAAACACGCTCAGCACCAAGGTACTCCTGATGCCACGACGTCAGCTCGCCCCTGTCTTCATTCTACAGCAAGCGCGAAGAACGCCGCCTGAAGAACAATGCATCGACACATGGTATGGGGACGCGTGCCAGGGCCGCCTGCGGCCCGAACTCAAGATGCTTCTCCAGACGGCGGCCTTGCATCCTGCAACATCAGATCATAGACATCCCAGGCTGCTCTGGCCTGTTCCTCGTCGAGTTTCTGAATGGCATATCCCCCCTGCATCACCAGATAATCCCCTGGCTGCACCCGTTCTTCCTGCATGAGGAACAGGCTGACTTCCCTTTCCACCCCTTTGGCCTCACAACGCGCGGTGAACCCGTCAATGAAGATCACCCGCATGGGAATTCCCAGACACATCAAATACTTCCCCGCTCATCCAATATCTTGTCAAAGCCGCCAGTCCTGGTGCGAAAACCCAAAAGTCACGCCTCTATTGATGCCCATCAAGATGAGTCATCGGATATGTACTATAAGTATAGACAGAGGCGGCGGAAATGACGCCGAAAGAAGATGGTGAAGGAGAAAACACTGATCATGGAAAGTGTCCTGATTCTGGGAATCGGTAACACGCTCTTGCAGGATGAAGGTGTGGGGGTGCATGTGATCGATTACCTGAAGCAAAGCGGGGGGTTGCCTGCAAATGTCACGCTGGTGGATGGCGGCACCTTGAGTTTCTCACTGGTTGCCGACATCGAGGATGCCGACAAGCTCATCATCGTCGATGCGGCTGAGCTTGGAGAAGCGGCAGGAGCCATTCGTTGCATGGAGAACGAAGCCATGGACAGCTTCATTAGTGGCATAGGTCGCAGCGTTCACGAAGTCAGTCTGCTGGATCTCATGGACATGGCCAGACTGACGGGCTTCATGCCGCGGCAACGGGCATTGCTTGGCATACAACCGGAAGTCGTGGACTGGGGCGAGCAGCCGTCGGCAAGCGTGCGGGCAGCCATTCCCCGTGCAGCGGCCCAGGTGATTCGACTGGTGAAGAAATGGGCTGCAAATACGGGAACAGAAGCCGCGTGAAGAAATCATGACCATGCCTGCCATCGAGATGCCATTCCCGGAAACCGGAAATCTGGAGCCTCTGCTGCATGAAATCCTGCACGCCCTGGATGAACTGGTTTCACAAGGGACAGAGCGAATCATCGACTTGCGCGCCCTGCCCCTGGCTCCCGGAGAGGAACAACGGCTTCTGCAGATACTGGGGACCGGCGAGGTGAACGCCAGTCTGGACGCCCTGGGAAAGAGCAGCATTCAGGAATCCCGGTTCTCCGGGGTATGGATAACGACCCATTGCAACAGCAAGGGTGAAATCATGGGTCGCTATATCGAAATCACACGGCTGCCACAACTGCTGGCCGCCCAGCCGGAAGACATGGCACAGGGACTGAAAGCCCTGCGCCAATTCATTGCAGCAGGGTCCGAATCATGAAAGATGAAGCAACATTGGGAGAGATTCTCCGGCAGCAGGGTGTCAGCCGCCGGGGATTTCTCAAGTTCTGCGCCACCACGGCTTCCCTGATGGCCTTGCCGCCTTCCATGGTGCCCGCCATTGCCAAAGCCCTGGAGAACGCCAGGCGGCCCTCGGTGATCTGGCTGTCCTTCCAGGAATGTACGGGGTGCACGGAGTCACTCACCCGCTCCCACGCCCCCACCATAGAAGGCCTGATCTTCGATGCCATCTCCCTGGACTATCACCACACCCTGCAGGCCGCCTCGGGCACGGCAGCTGAAGAGGCCAGGAAGATCGCCATGAAAGAGCATTTCGGCAACTATCTGCTGGTGGTGGACGGTTCCATTCCCACGGCCAATGCCGGATATTCCACCATTGCCGGGGTGAGCAACCTGGAAATGCTCCGGGAAGTTGCCAAAGGCGCAGCCGCCATCATCGCCGTGGGCACCTGTGCGGCCTATGGCGGCCTGCCTCACGCCAGGCCCAATCCCACGGGGGCCGTCGCTGTTTCCGAGGTCGTGAGCGACAAACCCGTGGTCAATGTTCCCGGCTGCCCGCCCATCCCCGTGGTCATCACCGGCGTGCTGGCCCATTTCCTCACTTTCGGCAAGCTGCCGGAACTGGATGGCCTGGGCCGCCCCATGGCCTTCTACGGTA
>JALVNE010000067.1 GCA_027026755.1 Sedimenticola sp.
AGAGCGTGTTGCAAAAGTCGAGAAAAAGAGGCGGGATAAGCAGTTTTTTTGTATGATAGTAGTTCATAAAACAAAAACACAAAAAAACAGGCCTATCCCATGAATACAAACCTTATTATACCCCAAAATCTCACTTCTATCGCATTTATTCTCATTCGTTACTTTAAGCCTCTCCTCCACTGGTTTAGCGATTACGTCTATACTTACCTGATTCCCCAGGACGGCGACCATTTACTGCTGGAACTCCGCCGGATTCTCGACTTCTCCCCTCTGGAAACTGCCTGCGCCGACTACCATAAATGTAACGGCATGGGGCGGCCTGTCACCCATCACGTTCCCCGGCTGCTGCGGGCGCTTTTGGTCAAGTATTTGTATGACCTTTCTCTCCGGCGGCTGGAAGACCGTATCCGTTACGACCTGATGGTCAAGTATTTTGTCGGTTACCCCGTTTTTGCCGCCGGCCCCGACCATACCACTCTGGAACGGTTTGAGACGTACCTCTACCTGTATCACCCCCGCCTCTTTTTCGACACCGTTCTGGACCAGATTGACGCCGCCTTTCCCGAAGAACGTTTCCGCACCCAGATTGGCGATACCTTTATCATGCACGCCAACGCGGCCCTGGAATCTCTGATCACCCGGATTCGCCACACCGCCCAGGAATTGCTAAACGCCGGCAACGCCGCCGACCCGGACGCTTACGCCGCTCTTTATCCCCAACTGCCCCATACCGCTCTGTTTGGCCCCTCCCGCGAAACCAACGAATACGCTCTCTCCGTCAACGAATGGCGGGAGCGCGTTCTCATAACGGTAGACGCCGTCCTGCTTACTCTGTCCCTGGTGCGACAAGCCGGTTTGGCCCACGACCCGGCCGTCGCCGACTGGCTGGGGCGTATGGAAAAAATCCTGGGGGACGAACTGCGCCTGGAACGGGACGAAAACGGCCGTCTCCTGGTGGAAAAATTACCGGAAAAGCAGCGGGGTTCCTACCGTATCTGTTCCGCTACCGACCCCGACGCCACTATCCGCAACCACGGCCCCGGCAAGAGCGACCTCGGCTTTAATGTCTCCGTGATGGCCACGACCCGCTTTATCCGCGAGATTCAGGCCGACACCGGCTCCCGCCCCGACGCCGCTCCCTTGCCCGAACTGCTCCAGGCCCAGCAGACATATCACGCCACCTGCCCCGACAAGGTGGTCTACGACCAGGCCGCCGGCCGGGGCAAAACTGCTTTTCTGGTAAGCCAGGCTACCGGCGGCCGCACGCAACTGGTCGTCAAACCGGTTGCCGGCAAACGAAAAAAGGGCCGGTTTGCCCCCGAAGATTTCAGCCTCAGCCAGGACGGGCTTTCCCTGTCCTGCCCTCACGGCCGTATTTCCCGCCGCAAATATCGTTCCGGCAGCGGCGACGGCTTTACCTTTCGCTTTATGCCGGCCCAATGTCTGGGCTGCCCCTTTTTGCGCTCTTGCCGGGGAAAAGAAGAGTCGCCCACAACCCACCGGGACGTGTTCGTCAGCAATTATCGCGCTGAATGGGACGCGCTGCGCGCTTACAGCCAGACGGAAGAATTTCGGGAAGATATGAAACTGCGGCCGCACATTGAGCGCATTATTGCCGGATTGACCCAGCACAACGGCGTGCGGCGCGCCCGGTTTCGCGGGCAGGCCAAGGCGGACTTTCAGGCAAAAATGGGTGGAACTGCCTACAATCTGAAACGATGGGTTTCTTTGCGCCGCGGAGCGAAGCCGCTCCGACGACGTTGCTTCGGCGCGCCGCCGCCCAGACGCCCCATTCCACCTCTTTCCCAGGGTGAAGTGGGTCTCCAGCCCGCTTAAAAACGGAAAACAGGGGAAAAAACAGCCCAAAATCGGGCTGTTCGGTTAAAAAAGGGGGTCAAGACGGCGCTTTATGACAACTTGATTGTTCCCAAGCGCCACGACTTGACATAAACGGGTTTGCAAACCATATTTGACGCCCTCCCAGCGCAAACCCGC
>JALVNE010000068.1 GCA_027026755.1 Sedimenticola sp.
CTGGAGGCGGCACAGGGTCAGGGGCAGGCCGATGTCATTGTTCAGGTTGCCCAGGGTGGCCAGGGTGCTGCCCCGGCGGGCCAGGATGGCGGCCAGCATCTCCTTCACGGTGGTCTTGCCGTTGCTGCCAGTCACCGCCGTCACTTTGGCCCTGGAACGCCGGCGCCAGGCCGCCGCCATGCGGCCCAGACCGATGCGGGTGTCCTCCACCTGCAGGCAGGGCAGATCCACAGGGGTATCGCGGCTCACCATGGCCGCCGCCGCGCCCCGGTCTTTCGCATCCGCGACATAATCATGCCCGTCGAAGCGCGGGCCTTTCAGGGCCACGTAGAGATCACCTTGCTTCAAGCGGCGGCTGTCGGTGCTCACGGAAGCGATGCTCACGTCAGCACCCCGCACCACGCCATGGGTGGCCGCTGCCAGTTCCGAGAGCCGGAAGCTGATCATGTCCTACCCTCCAGGCAGAGGCGCACCTGCTCCAGGTCGCTGAAGGGCAGGCGCAAATCACCCACCTGCTGCCAGGTTTCGTGGCCCTTGCCCGCCACCAGTACGATGTCGCCGGGCGCCGCCTCCGCAATGGCCATGGCGATGGCCCGGGCGCGATCCGGCTGCACCAGCACTTCGCCGGGCTGTTCCATGCCTTCGAGTATGTCGGCAATGATGGCAGCCGAGGCCTCGTGGCGGGGATTGTCATCGGTGACCACCACCCGGTCGGCCATGGCTTCGGCCAGGGCGCCCATCTGCGGCCGCTTGCCCCGGTCCCTATCGCCACCACAACCGAACACGCAGAACAGCCGTCCCCGGCAGTGGCTGCGCAGGGAGGACAGGGCCTTGCCCAGGGCATCCGGGGTATGGGCATAGTCCACCACCACCACAGGTTGGTCTTCGCCACCGAAGCTCTGCATGCGGCCAGGGACGGTTTCCAGGCGTTCCAGCCGGGCCACGGCGTCTTCCATGGGGATCTCCCAGGCCAGCAGTACGGCCAGCACCAGCATCAGGTTGGCGGCATTGAAGTCGCCAAGCAGACGGCTGTGGATTTCGGCCTGTCCCCAGGAGGAGGAAAGCCGCAGCAGCAGTCCCTGGGGACGGGTTTCCAGGGCTTCCAGGCGGATGAACTCGTCCGCGCCCAGGGTGCGCCCGCCGCCATGACAGGCCACGGTGCGCACCCGGCCCCTGAGTTTTTCCAGCAGTGCCGCGCCTGCATCGTCGTCGGTGTTGATCACCGCCAGTTCCAGCCCCGGGGTGTCGAACAGGCGCTGCTTGGCCGCTGCGTAGGCGCGCATGGAACCATGATAGTCCAGGTGGTCGCGGCTGAGGTTGGTGAACACCGCCGTGTGGAAGGGCACTGCTGCCAGACGATGCTGATCCAGGGCATGGGAAGACACCTCCATGGCCACGGCTTCCGCCCCCTGTTCTCTCAGGTCAGCAAGTATGCGCTGGGCCTCCACCGCATCCGGCGTGGTGTGGGTGGCCGGCTGAAGATCACCGGGAAAGCCATTGCCCGTGGTGCCGGTCACTGCGCAACGCCAGCGATCCGGCAGGGCCTGGGCGAGAAACAGGCTCACGCTGGTCTTGCCGTTGGTGCCGGTGATGCCGATCATGCGCATTCGCGCGGCCGGATCACCGAAGAACCGGGCGGCGATGTGGCTGGCCTTCGCGCTCAGCTTCTCTACCGCCAGCACGGGCACGGGGGCCTCCAGGTTACGGATGTTCTCTGCGGGCCAATGGTCCGATACTTCCGCCAGAACCAGGGCGGCCCCCTGCTCCAGCGCCTGGCCCAAGTGGGCAAGACCGTGATCACGGCTGCCTTCGAGAGCCAGGAACAGACTGCCCGGGCGGACCTGGCGGCTGTCCAGGGTCAGGTCTGACACAGGGATGTGTTGCCATCTTCCTTCCGGCAGATGAAGCATGGAAAGCAGCTCTCCCGCCAGCCAGCGGGAATCGGGTTGTTGCGCCCTGGCCATCAAGGTTTCACCTCCCTGCCCGCCA
>JALVNE010000069.1 GCA_027026755.1 Sedimenticola sp.
CGTGATCAGGAAGGCGGTGTCTCTACGGCGAGGCCCATCCATTGCACTCCGGGTGGGCTGACCCGTACGACTACCCCAAATAGGGGTGGCTCGAGAGCGCAATTTTTGTTAGTGGGGACAAGCGTACGCGCTGTCCCTTTAATGAAAAAAAAACAAAAACTTTCTAGACACCCGTTCTTCTTAATCACTTTCGTCTCATCACTGTTGATTTCTCTATCTACTGGGTCGGGGTTATGATTGTCATGTCGATTCGTATTATTTCCTTTGCAGGCACATCTTGCGCAATGGCCTCTCTCCTACAGCTGTAGACACGTAGCGTGTTTTAGGCGGCAATACTCTTGCCTGCCTGCCTGCCTGCCTGCCTGCCTGCCTGCCTGCCTGCCTGCCGGCCGGCCGACTCAATGCAGCTTCTCTTGCTGTTGACCGACGTCGCTGTTGTCTGCGCTTCTCTTTGAGGAGCAAGCAAGCAAGCAAACAAGCAAGCAACCACCAGCAGCAGCAGCTGCCGTCGTCGTTGCACTGTGTGACCAGTTCCAGGATGCCCCAGGGAGTGGCTTCTCGTGCGCGCAGCGCCAGTAGTGCTGGCTAACAGCTAGTAGTGCGTTTGAGCTTCGTTTCCCAATGAAATCGGTTGGAAGTGATGTGGAGAGACCGAGGTAAGTTGTCGTCGATCGGCGGACTCGTGTCTCACTGGTCCACTGCGGCCCATCGCCGCGTGAGTGTCACCCCAGCCGCGTTGTAAGTCCGGTGTTTGAAATCAATGGATAATTCAGTGTCGTAATTGAGCATTGGTTGTCGAGGTATTTGATTCCGGTGTGTGTCCTCTAACTAAACTTACTTGGCGCTGAGGTCACGGTGATCAGTAAGGCCGTGCCTCCAGGGCGAGACCTCGCCATTGCACTCCGGAGGGGTTGACCCCTGCGCTCATCCAAATCGGGTGAGTCGGGCGTGTAATTTCTGGTAGTGGGGACAGCGTCCGCGCGTCCCTCCTTTGAGAAAAAGAAAGAAAGAAGTAACTATGATGAAAGTTCGAGTCACCCTCGGAGGCAGGCAAGAGTCACAGCTGATCTGATCACGCACCAGTGTTTTCCCTTTCATTGATGTCTATATTGTTTACCTTTTGTCAGCCTTTTATGCTCCATCTATCACTTCTGCGGAGCTACAACATCGATTCATCCTTGTCATGGTTGACTATTCGAAGGTGATTGGTTGTGATATCATCTGCTTGTTTCGTCAGTTGTGTGTGTGTGGGAGGGAGGGAGGGAGGGAGGGGGCAGACTGGCCGGCGCCGCTTGTGAAAGAGCGCTTGGTGCTGTCAAGTGTCTGACGGACGGAGAGGCCTAGCACTGTTATATAATGTACTGTAGATGTTTGATGCTTCCCGTTGTGGTCAGCCAGCCATCTCTGCTGCTCTGCTTACGTCTACGTGGTGTGGTGTGGTGTGTGGCGTGACGCATGGCTTGGGTTGCGCACTCGCTTCCTCGCACCCTTATGCCATCTGTTAGAGATGAGACAGATCAGCAGCAGCAGCAGCAGCACTAGTTGGCCGACCGGCTGGCTGGGGTGGGGGAGGACAAAGCATTGTAGTAGTATGGGGCGGTTGTTTCTTTGCCATATGAAAAGTGGTCGATTTGTGGTTAATATTCCTTGTGGCGTGGTCAGGCAGAGTTGTTCAAATTAAGGGTTCCCCCGCCGAGGGTGTCTCAGTGAACGGTCGTCTATGCGTATTGCCTGCATGAACGCGGTTAGGTTGCAATGCAGGCAGCGTGTTTGGTTGCGCGACGAGTCTGGCTTGATCATAGGGCGGCTGCTCCACTGCCAAGCATACTTACCTGGCTCGGAGACTGACCGTGATCAGGAAGGCGGTGTCTCTACGGCGAGGCCCATCCATTGCACTCCGGGTGGGCTGACCCGTACGACTACCCCAAATAGGGGTGGCTCGAGAGCGCAATTTTTGTTAGTGGGGACAAGCGTAC
>JALVNE010000070.1 GCA_027026755.1 Sedimenticola sp.
GCTGCAGAGTCCGTGTACTGGGGATCCACCAGCACGAACTTGCACCCCCGCTGCTTGGCCATGCGCAAATACATGAAGGTGTTTCCGCCATGGAAAGTATAGGCGGGGTTCCAGCCCCACATGATCATGAGTTTGGATTCGGCATAGGCATCGTCTTCGTTGCCGTCCTGGATGGTGCCGAAGGTCCAGCGGGAACTGGTGGTGGTCGCCTGATAGGAAGGTACGGACCAGGAACTGGTGCGGGCGCCGAACATGCCCAGGAAGCGTCCCAGCAGGCCTTCTATCTGGTCTGATTTATGCAGTACACCGTAAGAGGCGCCAGCGTAGCTTTGATCCAGAATGGAGGTGGGGCCATAGGTGTTCTTGAGATACACCATCTTTTTGGCAATGAAAGTCAGGGCCTCGTCCCAGGATACCCGTTTGAACTTGCCTTCTCCTCTTTCGCCCACGCGCATCATTGGGTAGAGCAGACGTTCGGCGGAATACAGGCGCTGTCGGTAGGATCGGCCCCGCAGGCAGGCACGCAACTGCGGTTCTTCGTTGCCATCCTTGCCAAAATAGCCACCGCGCTGATAACGACCGTCATCTGTTGAAAGGCGCACGATGACATCCTTCCATTTATGGGCCACCAGCATGTGACGGGACCCGCAGTTGTGGGCGCAGCTGGTGACCACGGTTTGTAATTCGTTATCCAGTGGATAAGGTTCGTAGGCGAAGGCTTTTGCTTCCTTGCCAAATTTCATTTCCACCAAACCACCGGCGGCAACGATGCCAGCGCCTGCTGCTGTCGTCTTGAGGAAGCTGCGCCGTGACAGATTGAGGCGCTGCTCGAGGTTTTTGAAATCAAGCGTTTTGTTCTTGGAAATATCTTTTGTACTCATTTTGTCGCCTCCTGTGCATGGGTGCGGAAACGCGCCGGGGATTCGGTGGGACGATCCGTGGCCCAATCAGGAACTTCTTTTGGCATGCCGGGCCAGGCATGTCGTGGATAGGGGTAGCTGATGCGGTACCATTGGCGACCGCCATGGCAGCCGAAACAGACGTCGCCATTGCCCTTGGCTTCGGCTTCGATAGCGTCTGGCTTGAGAAAATTGACTTTGTGGCGGTTGGTGCGAATGGCCGCGTGACATATCAGACAATCGTTGTTGAACATGTCACGGGACTCATTCCAGTGTGAGGGCAATCCCATGCGTTTGTAATCGGGGAAAGCGCCATGACACATGAGGCAGATTTCCGGATTGACCTGTTTGCGCAGGGTGAATGTGGTGTTCTTCTCATCCGGTGGGATGGGTGCTTCTTCCCTTGGGTTCTCACCCTGGTGACAGGTGTTGCACTTCATCTGCATGATTTTTTTTGCGTAAGGCGTGACCAGATGACGGCGATGAAAGGTTTCCTGAGGGCCTTCATAAGTGTTCAGTGTTTGGTACCAGGCAAGCACGGAATCTGCCTTTACACCTGCCGGTGAAGTGGGCAGCACTTTTCTGTCCAGTATTTCCTTGTGACATTTCAGGCATTGCTCGTCGGTGGCGTTCGCAATGGCGGGTTGAAAATGAATGGGATCCCATGCCGCGCGCATTTGCTTTCCGGCCTGTTCATCTTTGTCCGCGAACAGGGGGCCGGCGGATGTAATTAGTAGTGCGAGGAATATAGATGTTCTTTTCATGTGCTTGACCTCTGATACTCAATCAGACTCGAAGGCCGAAAAAACCGGGGAATGCATCCTTGCATCCCCGATTTCAGTTCGGCGATTACTTCCAGCCGCTCATGCCGGACATGCCACCCATGCCGGACATGCCACCCATGCCGGACATGCCGCCCATGCCGGACATGCCGCCCATGCCAGACATACCACCCATGCCAGACATGCCGCCCATGCCACTCATACCGGACATGCCGCTAGCCGGGTAGAAGAAGATCTGGCCTTGGGGGGTAATCTTGAAGTAGCCGCTCATGCCAGACATGCCGCCCATGCCAG
>JALVNE010000071.1 GCA_027026755.1 Sedimenticola sp.
CTCATCCTGGGCCTGTTCGCCATCATCGGCCTGTTCTACGTGAAGAGCGAGTACCTGTTGCCGGTATTCAACCAGGGCGGCCTGGGGGTCATCATGGGCGCGGCCCTGATCTTCGTGGCCTATGAAGGCTTCGAACTCATTCCCAATGCCGTGAACGAGATGGAAAAGCCGGAGCACAACCTGCGTCGGGGCATCCTCTGGTCCATTGCCATCACCACCTTCATCTATGTGCTGGTGTCCCTGGTGGCCGTGGGTAATCTGCTGCCAGAGGAGATAAGGAAATATGGTGAATACGCCCTGGCGGAAGCCGCCAAACCCTTCCTGGGGGAAGCGGGCTTCCTGCTCATCGGCCTGGCGGCCCTGTTTTCCACGGCCTCGGCCATCAACGCCACCATGTTCGGCACCGCACGCCTGGGCATGGTCATGGCAACGGAAGACGCCCTGCCCACAGTCTTCGGCTTTCGCCGCAAGCAGAACAACATCCCCTGGGTCAGCCTCATTGCCATCACCGCCTGCACCCTGGCCTTCGTGAACCTGGCGGATCTGACCATCATCTCGTCCTTTGCCAGCTCCACTTTCCTCCTCATCTTCGCCGCCATCAATCTGTCGGCCTGGCATCTGCGCGAAACCATTCCCGGCAACCGCTGGACGCCCCTGGCGGGGCTGGTGCTGTCGCTGCTTTCCTGGGCCACACTGATGACCTACCTGTGGCAGTCATCGCCCCACAGCCTGTATTGGATAGGCGGCATCTATGTCGTGGTGATTGCCGCAGAGCTGCTGTTTAGTCAGCGTAGGTTGATCAGGGCGTGATCTCAGCGCAATACCCTGTGTTATTGCGCTCTACGCGAGCTATTATTTACTTGGCACCAATATAGATGACGTTCAGCCTTGGTGCCTTGTTCGCCAGCAAGACATCCGCGTGCCCCTGTAGTCGTCTTACAGCAAGACCTGATAACGTGGACTGGCGGACAGTGCATCACGGCCTGCCTTTACTGCCTGCCCCGGACCGGCGTCGCCTACAGGGATGTAGGTGAGGGGCGATAGCAGGAGCGGAAGCTTTATCGCTTTTGTCAATGGAACAACCATTGGCTTCAAGCGATGCCTTGTTCCGAGGCAGGCTTGAAGCCCTGAGCGCCACTTTATATGGGTGTCGGGTCAATAATAACATCCGAATGTCGCCCTTAAAAAAATCCATAATTTGAACCAGATCACGATATCTCTCGCTGTTGAACATATGATGATTGCCACTTCCATGAAACAGTAGTTTTGGAAAACTCCGAAAACAGGGCGCGTATCAAGGCGCGGCTTGTTATTCAGCTTGTTTTTATCAGTTATTGGATACAAGACATTGAAAATAATCAGTCTCCTTACTCTCTACCTGGCATTTGCTCCATTACACGCTGAAGTAATCTTCAGTGATTCATTTGAATCAGAGACACTTAGAGATTCATTTGAGTCTGGAGATATGTCAACAACAAATCCGGATGGATTCTCATGGGGTCATAACAACCGCACCAGCATCGTGACGATGAATCCAAAATGCGGTGGTCTTCAACCTGGCGATCCGACGGCGATCTACAACAACGGCGTGATCTGCAATGGCCCGATCGCAGGTAAAAATTGGCAAGCCTATAGGGGCGACAATAGCCTTAGATTCCGTTATCCGGCTGGAGAACCGTGGGCTGAACAACGCTTTGATATGGGGGACGCATATCCTGAACTATGGGTAAAATTTGTGCTAAGAGTGCCGTTAAATTATAAACATGACAGTTCAATTGGGCAAAAAAATCGTAAACTTTTTGTTGTTTATCCTGGCCATTATACGGATAGCGGGACGATTTATTGGGAGTTTTGGGGTGACTCCAATAACAGTAGCAGCAAAATACAGATTATTTATTCTAATGAAAACGGTCACTCTACTGGAATTGCCAATGGAATACCATTCTTAGTTTTACCCGACGATATAGGAAAATGGGTTGCTCTTGTTTTCCATATGAAAGCGCAGAGTAGCGAAACTACAAGTGACGGTATGGTAGAACTATGGGTGCAGAAGGAAGGCAGTCCGATAGAAAAAGTTGCACATTATGATGGCATTCCAATCGGTTTCCCATCGGATGGACCATTTGGCTGGGATGGAGGGTATATCATGGGCTGGGCAAATGGGAACTATGACGAAGAGACAGAATGGCTTATGGATGATATAGTGTTTTCAACGACACCGTTACTCCCGTAATTCGCTATGTAAATTCAAAACATTGAGATAGAAGAAATTAATGTGCATTCCCTGACCTGTTTTATGATGCTGGCACTCATTGGCGCAAATTGCCTTGCCGATTCATCGGATGAAAACCTTATCAGGAAAACCATTGACCCGGTGGCACTCAAAGCTGGAATAATCGACGATTCCGGGGATCCCATCTGTGCCGCTGTCGATGGAACTCACTGCTACTATGTAGCACCTGATGGCGACGATACGGCGGAAGGCACCGTGGAGGCACCTTTCAAGACATTCCTCAAGGCTCTCAAGCTGGTGCAAGCTGGTGATTATATCTATGCCCGCGGGGGACGCTATGGGAAGGATAATGCGATGCTTATACATCTGGAGCGGCTCCCGAAAGACCAGTTCCCGCCCCCATGCGCCGAGGGTCAGGTGGAGGCCGATGGCTACTGCCAGGTTCCTCAATATGATTTCGCCACCATCAGTGAATGGAGTGGCTATCCGGAGAACTGGGAGCACAGGTACAACATAGCCAGTGGCAATCCTGGTCGTCCCATCACCCTGCGGAACTATCCAGGAGAGCGGCCTGTACTGGATATGGATGCCTTGCGTCGTTCGGACGATATCGAGGAAGCGTTGGTCATGTGGCAGAAGCCCGCCATCAGTATCGGACGATCCCATTGGGTCATTCGGGGCTTTGAGGTTGTAGGGGGCAGTGTGAACCTGTACCACGACATAGAAGATATCGTCATCGAGCACTGCGAGATTCACGACCTGATCCGCGACGGAGGTGACAACCCGGGCCTCATCCGGCTCAACCGCGGCCCCGAGAATGTGCGCATTCGCTACAACCGCCTCTACAATATCTTCGACTCCGAATTCCCCGGCAAGTGGGGCAGTGTTGTGCAGGACGCGCAGCACTTTGGCGCGGTCACTACGCTTTCAGGCGAGACCTATGGCGGTACCGACGACACGGGCGCTGTGGAAATATCGAACAATGTAATTTTTCATGTACCACAGGTGTTTTTCTTCAAGAACCAGGCAAAAGGCCCCATCGAAATCAAGGATAACCATATCTACGACAGTGGACGCCTAGCCTCCAATGCCTCATCCAATGTGCATGTGGTGGGCAACTTGGTGCATGGCGTGGCCACGGGATTCTGGCGGCAGGGGCTGGGCTACACCGCGAAGGGGGATGGAGACCCCGCTGTGTTGGCCATCGATGGACAGAACCTCGTGATGGAATACAACAGCTTCGTGGGACTGGAAGGCACACTGGTGAAGCATCTTTATGGAAAGGGGCGGACGCTTCGCCATAATGTGATCTTCGGTCTGCCCGGCCGCGCCCAGGATGCGGGCTGGGACAGTGCCTCCTACCTCAAGGGAGGGGAAGGCTTTCCTGATGAAACCGTGATCAGTGACAACAACTGTTTTATTGTCCCCGCACAGGATTTTCAACACTTGGCTCTGTATTTGAAGGATGGGGAGCACTACCATTTGGAGCACTACAGCCTCGACGAGAGCCGGTCATCATTCAGTCTGGATTTGAACTCCGCTGTAGTGGTCTCCTCGGATCCGTCCGAAGTCTTCATTGATCCTGACAACCTCGACTATGTACTGAAGCCACAGCTTCCGCAGACTTGCCGCAAAACGGGGCATTATCAAGTGATCTTTAGTAACTCATTTGAATGGTGACAGAACTCATGAAGGCCAAATCCATTCATTCCGAGCAGGATCACCTATTGATGCGGATGAAGTTGCCATGATCAAGCGGATCAAGCGCTGCTCATGCAGCCTGTTTTCACCACTTATCGGACATAAAATCTTGAGAATAATCAGCCTTCTTGCTCTTTTCCTGGCATCCATTCCAGTACATGCCAAAGTGATCTTCAGTGATTCATTTGAATCCCAGGTTTTACATGAGAGCTTTGAGTCCGGAGATATGTCAACAACAAATCTGGACGGCTTCTCATGGGGGCAGAACAACCGAACCAGCATTGTCACCATAAATCCAAAGTGCGGAGGATTACAACCAGGCGATCCGACGGCTATTTACAATAACGGAGTCATTTGTAATGGACCTATTAGCGGGCGAGACTGGTATGCCTATAGGGGTGACAACAGTCTTCGTTTCCGCTACCCAAAAGGTAAGAACTGGGCTGAGCAACGATTTTATTTAGGGAAAAGTTATCCCGAACTATGGATTTCCTATTGGATTAGAGTACCTGTTAATTTTTCCAGAGGTCCAGGCACGAATAATAAATGGTTCAAAATTTGGATGGGGGACAATTCTCTTTATGATGACATGCGCATATCGGAGTATATCGCTCGTGACTGGCCTGGAACACCATCAGTCAATATAGATGTAGATCTAGTATATCAAAATGGCCTAGGGCAGCAGCATAGCGCAGGTAGCTATCAGAATTTTGTAACGCCGTCAGATGCTGGAAGGTGGATGCACAACATATATTACATGAAAGCGTCGAGTGGTGGGGGTGTCAAAGATGGGCGTGTAGCATGGTACCGAAAATGGGAGGATGAATCTGATTACACAACGATAGCGGATTCAGGTGGTATTGAAATGATTATTAGCCCAACTTCAAGAGACGCCGGATACGATGGTTTTAATACCGGCTACATATTAGGCTGGGTCAATGCTCCATATACTCAAGATACTGAATGGCTGCTAGATGATTTTGTTATCTCCACTTCATCGCCACTTTTAAACTCTCCCAATGCGATAACCAATATTCGAATTCGATAATTTCTTGGCCAGCGGGCTAATTTTTCCTGTTAGGGATACTTGTTGGAGTCCGTTAATGGGGGGTCACTAACGGAACTGAAGCTGGTGTGCGGACATTTGTGCTGACGCAGGGGGGACTGACGGACGGTGCAGCACGGCCTGCCTTTACTATCAATGAGTTGGGGCTTCAAGCCTGCCCCGGACCGGTGTTGCCTACAGGGATGTAGGTGAGAGGCGTGAGCAGGAACGGAAGTTTTATCGCTTTTGCCAATGGACCAACCATTGGCAAAAGCAATGCCTTGCTCCGAGGCAGGCTTGAAGCCCTGAGCATCACCTGTATTGGTGCCGGGTTAATATTGCCGGACAGCAGCGCCACTATCAGAGACGTCGGACTGAAGTCTAACCTACAAACCTCCCGCGAGAGGCCATTTCGGGCTACAATTCGCGGCATTTCATTATTTCACGGAGTTCTGATCCATGAGCAACAGCTTCAACGCCCGGGACAGCCTGGAAGTGGGCGGCAAGACCTATGAGTTCTACCGCCTGGACGCCATCGAAGGCAGCGCCCGTCTGCCCTTCGCCACCAAGATTCTGCTGGAAAACCTGCTGAGAAATGAAGACGGCGTCACCGTTACCAAAAGCGACATCGAGGCCCTGGCCAACTGGGACAGCCAGGCCGAGCCCAGCCAGGAAATCCAGTACCGTCCCGCCCGGGTGCTGATGCAGGACTTTACCGGGGTGCCCGCCGTGGTGGATCTGGCCGCTATGCGCGACGCCATTGCCGAACTGGGCGGCGACCCCGAGAAAATCAACCCCCTGCAGCCGGCGGAACTGGTCATCGACCATTCAGTGCAGGTGGACAAATTCGGCCTGCCCAATGCGGCGGAACTCAATGCCCAGATCGAATTCGAGCGCAACCGTGAACGCTACCAGTTCCTCAAATGGGGCCAGCAGGCGTTCAATAACTTCAAGGTGGTGCCGCCGGACACGGGCATCGTGCATCAGGTGAACGTGGAGTTCCTGTCCCGGGTGGTCTTCGCCCAGGAGAACCAAGGCGTGCTCCAGGCCTACCCCGACACCGTGGTGGGCACGGATTCCCACACCACCATGGTCAACGGCCTGGGCGTGCTGGGCTGGGGTGTGGGCGGCATCGAGGCCGAGGCCGCCATGCTGGGCCAGCCCATCTCCATGCTGGTGCCCAGGGTGGTGGGCATGAAGCTCACGGGGCAGCTTCCCGAAGGGGCCACCGCCACGGACCTGGTGCTGA
>JALVNE010000072.1 GCA_027026755.1 Sedimenticola sp.
ACAAAATGCTTGACCACGCCAGGTTATTTTCAACGCCCTCTCAGGGTAGCCACTTTATCGTATACCCATCTTTATCTTCCATCCGAAGAGAGATTGCCTTGTTTTGGTTTTTGCTCGAATCCTCAGGGTAAATGCGTAGATACATTGATGACGAAGAGATAAAGTGAAGATAGAAATCACGAAACCACTTGTGAAATACAATTGACTTGTCATCCGGCGAAAACAATACGGTTCTTTCAAACTCAGTAGAGGGTGCCGTGTGTTGAACAAGATCACTTCCATCCAGGTTTGAAGTAAAGATGTGCCCCGACATCGTAAAGAGTAGCTTTGTACCATCCGAACTAACCTGCAAGTCTTTCGCTATATTTGGTGTATCGAAGAGTTTTTGCGGTGTAGAAAATGTAACGCCAGTGGCACTAAACCTCATAAGATCTTTGCCTATCGACGCCACAATGTCGCCATTTGGCATCCATGCTGCACCTTTGATATCGCCTGTTTGCTTTAGCACAAGTTCGCCACGCGTCCAATCTAACACTGCAATGACCGATTTGAGCGCAAAATCATGTGTGGTTTTTTTCTTAAACAAAAGCAGCACAAAGTCACTGTTTTGGGGTGAAAAAAGAGGCGGCACGATAAGTTTTATGCCCAATGATTGTTTTGGGCTTAGATTGTATTTTTTGAGCTGCTTGCCGTTTTTTTCATGGATCATCAAATATTGATAGTCGCTATCTTTATCAAACCAAAGTGCAACCAGCGAACGGTCTTTGGAGAGATCAAATTGGCGGATATAGTGATAATCTTCGCCTCTAATGTGAAAGGCCTCTGCGTCACTACCACTTTGCAAGTTACGCTCCAAGAGGACAAATTCATCGTCTCTAAAGCCACCCTCATAGTACCAATCACGCACATAGACTATAGAGCCTCCAAGCGGTGGCACAGGTGCTATCTGCTCGGGCAAAGGCTTAACAAACGGCACCAGCATTGCACTGCTGTCGATCTCACCGGCTTTAACCTTGTAGGGTGTCTTCTTCCCCTTTTTGTTGTAGGCAACAATGGGATAGGAGATACTCTCATCTGTTAACAAAAACTCCCTTGCATCCTTTGGCAAGATATTCATCACGCCGGGGGAAGAAGAGGCGAAAGCATCCTCAACGATATCCGGGTCGTAATTATCGGTATAGGGATTATCGGAAGCAGGATCCCAGATAATCACAACAGATGCTAAAGCTTCAGGGGTAGTGAAAATATACTTTCCATCCAGGCTCCACAAAGGGTTGTTGACTTGAGACTCCTTGATATCTTGATCGCTTTTTGCAACCAAAGTAAGATTGCTTCCGTCGATATCAACACGATGCAGTGTTGCATATCGGTAGGTATTGGTCTCAAATAAAATCGGCTCTTTGGTCGCCATCTCAAAAAGCAGCTGCTTGCCATCCGGGCTTACTTTGAAAGAGACGGGGTATCCCTCAATATGAGCGATGCTAACAATCTGCTTTAGCTTGATGTCATTTTTACTTACCGTGCCGACATAGATGGCTTTCTTGTCGCCAACCACAAACTTGCCATCCGGCAGCCAATCAAAAGCCCGTATACTGAACGCTTTGCTTTTAAACTTGGCAACACGCTCTCCTGTGCGTGTAATAAAAGTGATGGTCTCATCATTGTCATCATAGGGGTCATGCATAATTGCCACCATCTCACCATCAGGTGAGAGTTGGCTATAGTTTGCACGCTTTACACTTCCCTCTTGGGAAAACTGATCGTTAACAAGCCCTGTCTGTATGTCTTTGAAGTAGACGACAGTAAACACGGGATCCAAGATAGAATCGGTATCTTGCTGTTTTTCATGTATCTCTATCAGCTCTCTACCATCGGGGGAGATCGTAACCCCCTCTAAAGAATCAAAGTCGATCGTCTCGTCAAAATAGATACCATGCTCTCCACTCTCAAGATCGAACCACTTGCCAT
>JALVNE010000073.1 GCA_027026755.1 Sedimenticola sp.
TGTCCAAAAAAAGTGAACGCACCCGGCAGAAAATCGTGGAAGCCGCCAACCGGCTGTTCTACCACCAGGGCTACCACAGCACTTCCTTCACCGACGTGGTGGAAACTTCCGGCGTGCCCCGGGGCAATATCTATTACTATTTCAAGAGCAAGGAAGAAATCCTCAAGGCAGCCCTGGCCTACCGCATCTCCCGCATCGATCACATGTTGCAGAACTGGACCGGCCAGTACCGCACCCCCATCGAGCGCCTGAACCGCTTCCTGGAAATTCTTCCCGACAGCATCGACTCCCTGGTGCGCTACGGCTGCCCCATGGGCACTCTGAACGCCGAGCTGGGCAAGAACGAACCGGAACTGCAGAAACAGGCCAAGGCCATGTTCCTGCTGTTCGAGGACTGGCTCACGGACCAGTTCGCCGAACTGGGCTATGCCGGCCGCGCCCGGGAATTCGCCCGACGCATCCTCGCCCGGGGCCAGGGCATCAGCATGATCACCCATGTGTACCAGGACCGCCGCTTTCTCATGCAGGAAACCGACCTCCTGGCCCGCTGGGTGAACCGGCTGGCCCACGGGGAAGAACAGGATATCTGACCCGTTGGTCTGGGCTGAGGGGTCGGAGTCAAATCAAGGATGATGTCGAGCAACATTGATATCTTGGGGTGATTTGACTCCGCCCCCCGAGGACCCCTGACGTTCTCCACCGTTCTGCTATCTTTAGGAATGAAAACAAAAGAACAGTGAGGAGGACATATCATGGCTACACAAGCATTACGGGCTTTCCCCCATGCGCCGGACGATTGGACACCGGAACTGGCACAGCAGTATGCCGAATCCGAAAATCTGGAGCTTACGGATGATCATTGGGAAGAAATCGCTGCTTTGCAGGAATACTACGCGAAACACGAGCGGGTGAATCTCCGGGAACTCAGTGATGCCCTGGAAGAACATTTCCACGACCGGGGCGGCAAAAGATACCTTTATACCCTGTTTCCCGGCGGGCCTATTGCCCAAGGCTGCCGTCTGGCTGGTCTGGAAATGCCCCCGGGTGCTCTGGATCAGGGATTTGGCAGCGTGGTCTAGCCCCAAGATTTCATCCGGTCGCTGGAAAAACATTCTCGCTTGCTGTATTTCATGGAGAATATTGCAATATCAGGGCACCTCGAAAAAATGGTGGTGCCGGGGGGACAAGGATGTCCCGCCATTTTCAGTCACCTAAGGATGGAGGCAAGGAACACCCGTCTACCATTTAAGCCGAAGCAACTAGCAGCGCCTGAAAACAGCGGAACGTCACTTGCTGCGGCCAGCCAACTCATCCGTTCATGATCCTGGCTGCAAGAGTTCATTTATTTCTTCAATGAACATCCGCACTTCGCTTTGCGGCCAATATTTGGCGATAATTTTTTCTGATCTTCCGTCCTTGAAATCGACCAAAAGCTTGTTGCCCAACTTGCGAATTGATCGTATGTCTTCCAACTCATACCTGACAACGTCGCCTGGCCCATCTCCATAAACATACACCAAGGCTCCATCTTTTACCCTGAGGGTCGTATAACGCTTTGACCAGCTTGCTTTTTGCTGAGCCGACCAGGTTTCATCAGGCACATCCATTTTTTGCCCCATAAACAGGAAAGCAACAAATGCCATAACAAAAAACACTGGCTGATATCTCCAATTCAATACCCAGGCGGCAAGCGCCAACAAGATAATAGACACACAAAGCAACAACATCATCGCATGATCTCTCTTGATATATGAGATTGTCGTTTCCATATCAGGTTTCAAATAACGCGTGCTCATGACCCAAGACTCATATCAACCAAGCTACCTGTGTTATTACTCATATCCTGAATCCGTGACTTTACACCCATACCCGCTCGTCTATGGCGGCAATTGCCGAGGGACGTGCTCTTTCGCTTCTGTTCACCTGAACTGATACCTGCTTTCCCGCCCAAAATGCACGGCACATC
>JALVNE010000074.1 GCA_027026755.1 Sedimenticola sp.
CGGAAGGCGCTCTCGGGCAGCGCGCCAGCTTCGCTGTAGATGATGATTTGGTCACGGAAGATCATCAATGTGGGAATGGAGCGAATCTGGAAATGCGCTGCAATTTCCTGCTCTTCTTCGGTGTTGATCTTGGCGAAGACCACATCATCGAAGTCCTCGGAGACCTTTTCATAGGTAGGGGCAAAGCTCTTGCAGGGACCGCACCAGGGCGCCCAGAAATCAATGATCACAAACGCATTGTTGTTGATGGTATCTTCAAAATTCTCTTTGTTCAGTTCGACTACAGCCACGCAAGGCCTCCGTTCTTGTTTCGATGATTACAGGCCTGATTCATCAGGTTCAGGCGCAAAAGTATAACAAAAACCGGGGTCATGCCCCGGTTTCAATGAAAATGCGATGGGAATGATCAGCCATCCAGTCCGCTGAAAATGGCGTCGCGGATCTCTTCCACGCTACCCACGCCATTGACTTTCACGTACTTGAGCCTACCCGCCTCAGCCTCTTTCGAATAGAAATCGATGAGGGGCTCGGTCTGCTCGTGATAGACACGCAGGCGCTCTTTCACGGTTTCTTCCTTGTCATCGTCACGCTGGATGAGATCCTCGCCGGTCACGTCATCCTTGCCTTCCACCTTGGGGGGATTGAAGATGACATGATAGGTGCGGCCAGAGGGCAGATGCACGCGGCGGCCGGACATACGCTTGATGATTTCCTCGTCCGGCACATCGATTTCCACCACGGCGTCGATTTCTATGCCGGCTTCCTTCATGGCTTCTGCCTGGGGAATGGTGCGCGGAAACCCGTCGAACAGGTAGCCATTCTTGCAGTCGTCTTCCTTGATGCGCTCCTTGACCATGCCCATGATGATGTCATCGGAAACCAGACCGCCCTCGTCCATGATCTTCTTTGCCGCCTTGCCCAGCTCGGTACCCGCCTTGACGTGGGCCCGCAGCATGTCGCCCGTGGAGATCTGGGGAATATTGTATTTTTCCTTGATGTAATTGGCCTGTGTGCCCTTGCCGGCGCCAGGCCCGCCCAGCAGTATGATTCGCATGGAGATTCAGCCCCTTGATTGATAATTGGTGCCCCGAGTGTGCCACAGTGTAATGAGCCTGAGTATTCGAGCCTGCAAATAGCGGGATTTACCCGGCTTATGGCCGCACAAATGGGGAATGAAGCTATTGTGTTTTGATAATTTCTTTTATATCAAAGCGTTGTGTTGCTTTCTTCCAGTCGAGTATCACACGATATTCCTTGCCGTTGTGGCTCATGCCGTCGATACGAATCTCACGGCTGCCGGTAATGTTTACCCTGGCATTGTCCAGTGAAACCAGGTTGTCGTCCTCCACCCAGGGATCATCGAACCGTTGGACCTGGAATCTGACGATCTTCTCCAGGCTGTTTCCCTGGTCGTCCCGGGCGACCAGCCGGTACTGATGCTGTCCCGCCGCCAGGATGCCGAAGTTCGTGGCGAAGGCAAAACCGGAATTGGCGGCTCCCGGGTAACCGGGGTATTTATCAGCCACATCCTGGCGCCTGCCATGGTGATCCAGGCTGCCAAACAGCACGCCGTCCCGGTACAGGGTGAGTGACACCAGGGGATGCTTGGAAACCACCCAGCCCCGGAAGTTGCTGATGCCCGCCTTGACATCACCGTTGAAGGGTTCCTCGATAGACATGCGTATGGGCGGATCCGTCGGCCCTCCACTTCCGCCATACAGGGTTTGTGCGCCGGCAATGTCATCGGCCTGCAGGGTATAGGTGTCGCCCACGGTAGGCTGCATGATGGCAGGTTTGCTTTCCTCATGCCCCAAGCCCAGGACATGACCCAGCTCATGCAGGGCCACGCGCTTGAAATCGAATCGGCTGCGGGCCGCTCCGTCGTAGATATCCCAGGATTCAGCCTCATTGAAGAAAATATCGGTTTCGACTTTCTCCTCCGGCTTGCTGGTGTAGACATAACTCACGGTTACCGCCAGGGTTCTGCTGCCAAAATCATCCTCTGTGTCGTCCACCTGATTGCACTTCTTGGAATAAAAATTGGCGCCGTTGCGAAAACCGTCCTGGGGGTGGCTGCCCACGCCGGCACAGGGGTGGGAAGGATCCGTGGTATCCACGGTGAATTCGAAGCCGGAATGGGCATTCCATGCCTGCGCCGCCTCGCGGAAAGCATCGTTCCACTTGATGCCGCTGGGGCTGGTCACCGCGCCCTTGAGATCGATGCCTATATGGAAAGTCGTCCGACCTTCCGGCCAGCTGGAGCCGTCCAGGACATAGGCGCCGGCCTGAAAACTGAGCCCCAATCCCAGCGCCGTTGCGGCAAAGAATGTTCTGGCCTTCATTCCGCCATCCCCCGAATCAGTGACTTGAAGCCCGCGGGGTCGATGAGATCCCCACTCACCCTGTCCGTGATAATCACTCCCTGGGCCACCCCATGACTGATTTCCGCGAGATGAGATTTGCGCGCCGACAGATCGATATCCTTCACCGGCCGGCCATCGAGAGTGGTGATGATCTGGCGCTTCAGCGTTCTGTCGTACTGCACCAGGAAATGGCCCTGGGCCCAGCCTACCAGGGGATTGACCAGGCGGCGCCCAGTGTCCTCGACGAAATAGATGCCATGCTCTCCCATGGTGGGAATCCGCATGTCGGACACCCTGACCGTCAGGTCCCCACGGGTGCCGCCCAGAAAGGACAGCTCGATGACGGGTTTGTCGTAACTGCCCTTGATGACATCGAGAACCTCGAACCGGACCCAGGTATGGATGGCGCGTGATCCGGGAGGCTGCTCGATACGGGTGCCGATCACCCGGCCCTCGAAGATGAGCTGGGCATCCCCGGTGATCTCCGCCATGTCTGCCTGCTTTATGGTGGATGCCAGGAGCAGTCCCGGCAGAAGGATGAGGACCAGAAACGGCCACGGTATGCTGGTATGTTTGCGCATGATACAGAACTTGCCTTTGCTGTTGATTCCGGTCGACTCCCTGCCGGAGCTTCCGCCTGAAACCCAGATTTCACCAGAAGCCAAGAGTAACAGGAAGCAGTCTCCCATTCCGTGGACTGCTTCCTGCAATTCCCGGCAAAGGGTCAGGCTTTAGACATATCCAGCATCAAACGGTTCAACCGGTGCACGAACCCGGCCGGGTCCTCCAGCTGACCGCCTTCCGCCAGCAGGCTTTGATCGTAAAGCAGACGGGCCAGTTCCGCAAAACGCTCGTCCCCGGATTCCTGCTCCAGTCTCTGCACCAGGGGATGTTCCAGGTTCAGCTCCATGATGGGCGTGGGCATGGGCGCGTCCTGTCCCAACTGCTTGAGAACCCGGGCCAGGTTCTGGCTCATGTCGTACTCGTCCACCACCAGGCAGGCGGGAGAATCCACCAGGCGGCTGGATACGCGGACTTCCTTGACTTTCTCGCCCAGAGTCTCCTTGAGGCGCTCCAGCAGGGACTTGTGTTCCTCGGCCACCTTTTCCAGCTGTTCCTTCTCTTCCTTGTCCTCGAGTTCACCCAGGTCCAGCTGGCCCTTGGCCACGGACTGGAAGCTCTTGCCCTTGTATTCATAAAGATGGGACATGAGCCACTCGTCCACCCGGTCGGTCATGAGCAGCACCTCGATATCCTTTTTCTTGAAGATCTCCAGGTGGGGGCTGTTGCGTGCCGCGGCCAGGGATTCTGCGGTGATGTAGTAGATCTTCTCCTGCTTCTGAACCATGCGCTCGATGTACTCGTCCAGAGAGACGGTCTGTTCGTCGCCTTCAGACTTGGTGGTGGCGAAACGGAACAGGCCGGCCACCCGCTCCTTGTTGGCGAAATCCTCCGCCGGACCTTCCTTGAGCACCTTGCCGAACTCGGTCCAGAACTTCTGGTATTTCTCCGTCTCGTTCTTCGCCATTTTCTCCAGCAGGCTCAGGATACGCTTGACGTTGGCGCTGCGGATGGTGTCGATCTTGCGGTTGTGCTGCAGCAGTTCCCGGGAGACGTTGAGAGGCAGGTCGTCCGAATCCACCACGCCCTTCACGAAACGCAGGTAGTGGGGCATGAGCTTGTCCGCCTCGTCCATGATGAACACCCGGCGCACATAGAGCTTGACGCCATGCTTCTGTTCCCTGTCCCACAGATCAAAAGGTGCCCTGGAAGGAATGTACAGCAAAGAGGTGTACTCGTTGCTGCCCTCCACCTTGTTGTGCACCCAGGCCAGAGGGTCCTCGAAATCATGGGAGATGGATTTGTAGAAATCCTTGTATTCCTCGTCGCTGATCTCGGACTTGCTGCGCATCCACAGGGCCACGCCCTTGTTCACCTGCTCCCATTCGGTTTCCTTGTCCTTGTCTTCCTCCTCCTCGCCCGTGGCTTCCTTGGGCATCTCGATGGGAATGGCCAAGTGATCGGAGAACTTGCTGATGATCTGGCGCAGACGCCAGCCGTCCAGAAACTCCTTGTCCTCTTCCCGCAGGTGCAGGGTGACTTCCGTGCCCCGGTCTTGCTTCTCCACGGTTTCGATGCTGTAACTGCCCTCCCCCGTGGATTCCCAGCGTACGCCGTGTTCCGGCTCCATGCCCGCGTGGCGGCTGGTGAGGGTCACCTTGTCGGCGACGATGAAGGCGGAATAGAAGCCCACGCCGAACTGGCCGATGAGCTGGCTGTCCTGGGCCGCATCACCACTGAGGTTCTCGAGGAATTTCCTGGTGCCGGAACTGGCGATGGTGCCAATGGTATCCATGACCTCCTGGCGGGTCATGCCGATGCCGTTGTCGGATACGGTGAGAGTGCCGGCGTCCTTGTCCGTCCAGACGCGGATACGCAGGTTGGGGTCGTCCTCGTACAGGGCGTCGTCGGACAGGGCCTCGAAACGCAGCTTCTCCGCCGCGTCGGAAGCGTTGGAGATCAGCTCGCGCAGAAAAATCTCCTTGTTGCTGTAGAGGGAACGGATCACCAGGTTCAGCACCTGGCTGACCTCCGCCTGGAATTCCATGGTTTCCTTGTGTGCTTCTACCGTCATTTGTAACAAACTCCTGAAGAATGATGGTTGATACCTGAATCTGGTTTTACCTTGGGGTGTCCGGTCGGTTTTTCAAGTGCCTGTGGAAAAAAGTCGCAGGTCTGCGATACTTTGACGACACCAGCGCCCCGGAGGTCGGCAGATGCCCAAAACCAGAAAAACCATGTTGTTCGTCCTATTGCTCATCCTGCCCTTACAACAGGCTCAGGCCTTTTTCTGTTTTCGCTTCGCCATGGGCAGCAGAGCCCGTTCCCATGACGGTCCGCCACGCCACTATCCCGGTCCCGGTGTCCCGGGTTTTGCTCGCGCACCGCATCCATCCTGGTTTCTGAACCACAGCCCCTACCCTGCCTACATTCCACCTAGCTATACGGAGCCAGCGACCCCGGCTTCCGCGCCAGCGGAGATTCCCACACCCCCACCCGGTATGTGACGCCCAGCCAAACCCGTTAGAATAGTCGGCTATCGCAAAAAACAAGCCAGAGGAATCATCGTGGAAGAAAGAAAAGTCGATGTCGCCATTATCGGGTCCGGCACTGCCGGCCTGAACGCCATGGGCCGCGTGAAACGCGCCGGAAAGGATTTCGTACTTATCAATGGCGGCGAGCCCGGCACCACCTGCGCCCGGGTGGGCTGCATGCCTTCCAAGGCCATCATCCAGGTGGCGGAAGACTTTCACCGCCGCAGCCTGTTCGAGCGCGAGGGCATCGAAGGCGGCGAATACCTGAAGGTGGATATTCCCGAGGCCATGGAACACACCCGTGACCTGCGTGACACCTTCGTGGACCGGGTACTGTCCAACAGCACGGACCACCTGAGTGAAGACGTGTTCATCCAGCAGTATGCCCGTTTCGTCGAGCCCGGCGTGGTGGAACTGGAAGACGGCCAGCGCATCCGCGCCGACAAGTTCGTCATCGCCACCGGCTCCACCCCCATCGTGCCGGAAGCCTGGAAGGCCTTTGGTGACCGCATCGTCACCACGGACGAATTCTTCGAGCTGGAAGACCTGCCCGCCTCCATGGCTGTCATCGGCCTGGGCGTCATCGGCCTGGAGCTGGGCCAGACCATCGCCCGCCTGGGCGTGGAGGTCACCGGCATCGACCTGGCCGAGAATATCGGCGGCATCAGCGACCCGGAAGTGAACAAGGCCGCCATCGAGGTCATCGGCAAGGAGTTTCCCCTGTGGCTGGGGCATGGCGCGGAAATCACCGAGGAAGCCGACGGCCGCCTGCGGGTCACCGCCGGTGAGAACAGCGTAGTGGTGGACAAGGTCTTCGCCAGCCTGGGCCGCCGCCCCAACCTGGACCGCCTGGGGCTGGAAAACCTGGGCATCGAACTGGATGAACGGGGCATTCCTGTTTACAACCCCAACACCATGCAGATCGGCGACCACCCCCTGTTCCTGGCGGGTGACATCAACGCCGACCGCCCCATCCTCCACGAGGCAGGCGACGAAGGAAAAATCGCGGGCTACAACGCCGCCCACGACGAGATCCGCGCCTTCCGGCGCAAGACGCCCCTGGCCATCGTGTTTTCCGATCCCAACATCATCAGCGTGGGCGCGCGCTTCGCCGACCTGGAGCCGGACAGCTTCAAAGTAGGCGAAATGAAAGTGGCCCCCGTGGGCCGCGCCCTCATCATGGGCAAGAACCGGGGCACCATCCGCGTCTATGCCGACAAGTCGAGTGGCAAACTGCTGGGGGCGGAGATGCTTGCTCCCCGGGGCGAGAACCTGGGACATTTGCTGGCCTGGTGCATCCAGAAGGAAATGACCGTGGGCGAACTCATACAGATGCCCTTCTACCACCCGGTCATGGAAGAAGCCCTGCAGGCCGCCCTCACCTCCCTCTATCACCAGGTAGAGGCCAAGAATCCCGGCCCCATCGCAGAACTTGTTTCAATGGATTAAAAATGTCAAATAATCTATTGATAACAAAGGAGAAAACAAATGCCATATTTCGTCTATGAAGTTGTGCCCCACCCGGAATCCGGCGCCAAGCTGCTGACCTACATTGAAACCTATCCCAAATACCGGGAGGCCAAATTGCGCGTGAAGCAGGAACGCGAAAACCATCCCGACCGGGACCAGCAGGAATTCCGCCTGGTGTTCGCCAAGAACCAGGTGGAAGCCGAAAAGCTGTTGAGCATCCCCCGGGAAGAGCGGGTCATTGGCGATATCTGATCCTGGTGGCGGGGTGAGGGGTCGGAGTCAGATCAAAGTGATATTGCAGAAAATCAATGGCCTGGGGTGATTTGACTCCGCCCCCTCACGAGCCAAAACCCGCCAGCCAGAGCCGAAACCGCAGTCCCAGTTCCGTGGTATAGCCCACGGACAGATGCCGGATGTTTCCATCAGCGTCGATGATGAAACTTGCCGGCACCCCACGAATTCCCCAGGCCACTCCCATCAGGCCGGATTCATCCGTGATCACGGGAAAGTCCAGGCTGTTCTCGGCCAGGTATTTGCCCACTTCCGCTGCCGTTCCCGACGTGGTGGCGACGGTCAACACGGGATGATCCCTGGCGATACTGTTCAAACTGCCTTCCTCCGCGCGGCACACCGGGCACCAGGTAGCCCAGAAATGCACCAGCACCGGCCTGCCCCGGTAGTCCGCCAGGGACACGGGCTTTCCGTCCAGCAACAGCCCCTCCAGGGGTGGCGCTTCTCCCACGGGCATGTTTCGCGTCTGCCAGGCCTGCACCGCGAACACCACCACGAAAACCAGGAGAATATCCATGGCCCAGCGTCGCCAACGGGAACGGCTTGCTTTATTCTTGTCTGCCTCGTCTTTCGTCTTCATTGCAAATGCCTGAATTCATCAGTGTCCTGCTGCCCTTCCATAACGCCGGAGAAACCCTGCCGGAATGCCTGGAAAGCCTTTTCCGCCAGGAACACCGTCACTGGGAGCTGGTGGCGGTAAACGACCATAGCACCGATGGCGCCGACGCCTGGCTGCGGCAGCTGGCCCGGCGGGATGAACGCATCCGGGTGCTGAACAATCCCCGCAAGGGACTGGTGAACGCTCTCAACCATGGCCTCGCGGCCTGCCGCCATGAACTGGTGGCGCGCATGGATGCGGACGATATCATGTATCCGCGGCGGCTGGCTGCCCAGCTGGAACATTTTCGACGCATACCGGACCTGGCGCTCTCCGCCACCCGGGTTCGCCTGTTCCCGGATGCGCTCATAGAAAAGGGATTTCGGGAATACATCCGCTGGCAGAACCTGTGCTGCTCTCCGGCGGATATCACCCGGCAAATCTATGTGGAATCGCCCTTCGCCCATCCCAGCGTCATGTTCAGGAACGGCAGGGTGAGGGCGTTGCGAGGGTATCGCCATGGCCCGTTTCCTGAAGACTATGACCTGTGGCTGCGTCTGTTTCATTCAGGACACCCCATGGAAAAACTGCCCGAGGTATTGCTGGACTGGCGGGAAAGCCCGGACCGGGTGTCCCGCACCGATCCGCGCTGTTCCCGGGAAGCCTTCGACAGGCTGCGCGCCCGTTACCTGGCCAGGGATCCCCGCCTGCTTGCGCGCCGGGATGATTTCGTCATCTGGGGCGCGGGCCGCAAGACCCGCAAACGCTGCCGGCATCTGCTGGACCGGGGTTTCCAGCCCCGGGCCTGGGTGGACATCGATCCGAAGAAGATAGGCAACAAGATTCACTGCACCCCCGTGGTAAGCAGCGCCTGGCTGGCCCGCAACGGGCGGCCCTTCGTGCTCATATACGTGGCCAATCACGGGGCCAGGGAGGATATTGCCGGGGAACTGGATGCCCTGGGCTATATCAATGGGCGGGATTATCTGGCCGTGGGATAGTGTGGAAAGGCATTCCATGGCGCGGGAAAGGGCAAGGATGACTTGTTCCCCCTCACCCCGCCCTCTCCCCCGAGGAGGATGTCGTAAAAGCCCTTCCCTGGGCTTTCGCGACTCGGAATCGGAAAAGTGCGATTTTCCGATTCCTCCATTTTCAATGGCTTGCAGCCATCGAAAATGGCGATACGTCCCTGCATCGCGGCGGCTGTCGCCTTTTGCGACACCCTCCCGAGGAGGAGGTGAAGGCTCAGTTGAACGCCAGCATGCCCTGGGCCATGTACCCCTTCACCTTCTCCACGTAAGCCTGGGTTTCCTTGTAGGGCGGGATGCTGCGGTTGTATTTTTCCACGGCCCCTTCCCCGGCATTGTAGGCGGCCACGGCCAGTTCGATATCGTTGCCGAAGCGTTTCATCAGGTAACTGAGATATCGGGTGCCGCCACGGATGTTCTGGGCGGGATCATAGGGGTTGGCCACGCCATAGCGCCTGGCCGTGGCCGGCATGAGCTGCATCAGCCCCATGGCCCCCTTGGGGGAACGCGCCTGGGGGTCATAAGCCGATTCGGCCATGATCACGGCATGAATGAGGTTGGCGTCCAGGCCGGTTTCGCGGGCGGCCTGCAGAATCAGGGGACGGTATTCCTTCACCCGTTTCCGCAGCACCTTGAGCACCGGCGCCGGCCCGCCGCTCCGGGGCTTGCCGTAGTAATAGATGGGACGCTTGGCCACCAGCTTCATCCCCTTCCCTGCCCTGGCCAGGTTGGTGTACAGGGTGCGCCCTTCCGCATCTTCGAAGCGGTAGCTGTAGCCAATGATCTTGCGGCTGCTCTGCGGCCGGGTCCTGCTGCTGCGATTGTGCTTCTGAGTGATGCTGCCCCGGGAACAGGGAATATTGGTCAGGGTGGTCTCACCTTCCTCGTCGGTGCAGACATAGGTATCCGCGGCGGCCAGCCCGGCCACCATCATGAAACAGCAAAATATAAGCAGTCTCGTCACTCAGGCCCCACAACACTTCTTGTATTTCTTGCCGCTGCCGCAGGGACAGGGATCATTCCTGCCCACTTTGGGCGTTTCCCGCTTGACAGTCTCCGGCGCGGGCATTTTACCGTCAACATAATACCAGCGACCGTTCTCCTTTTTGAACAGGCTGTTTTCATGATGCCGGCGCAATACGCCATCTTCCTTGTAGGTGGCGATGAATTCCACCGTCCCCGTATCATCGTCTTCACCACCCCGCTCAGTGGCGCAAATCTCCAGCCCCAGCCACTCGGATTGCTCGGCCCACCTGCGCGTGGCCGCTTCATCCCAGTCATGGCGGCTGCCGGGATGCAGGCTGTCACCGAGAAAGCCGATGGCATCCTTCTGGTAGGCGGTATAGCGGGCACGCATGAGCGCTTCAGCCGTTGGCGCCGGTTTCTTTTCTGTTAGAACAGGCTCGCAACATTCCGAATAATCGAGGCTTGAGCCACAAGGACAATTGGACATGAGACAGGATTCCCTGACTGTAAGCTGCTGAAAGTTTGATTATAGTGGCTCCACGGGGTGGATTCATAGTCAGACATCATGAGCCTTCTGGCCAGGATGATGGAAGAAAATGTAGGCCGGACTTCAGTCCGGCATCACTCCGTAGGGACCGTTATCGTCGGGCTGAAGCCCGACCTACCGCCATGGCACAAAGAATAATTTAAAGTCCAAGCTCCCGCCAGCGTTTGCGAATGCGTTTCACGGACACGGGATAGGCAGTCTTCAGCTCCTGGGCGAACAAAGAGATGCGCAACTCTTCCAGCATCCAGCGGATTTCTTCCAGCCGCTCGTCCGTCACGCCCTTGTCGCTGGCGGCCTGCCAACGGGCCAGCCAGTCTTCCTGCACAGCCTGCAGCTCGTTGAGCAGCTGCTGGTCGCGCAGGGCAGCACCAGGCAGTTTCTCCAGGCGTCTTTCCAGGGCGCGGAGATAGCGGGGATACTGTCGCAGTTGCTCCCAGGGCGTATGCAGCAGAAAGCCCTGGAACACCAGCCGGTCCAGTTGCCACTGCATGTCCTGGGTGGAGGCCAGCCAGTTGATCTGGGTGATGCCGGCCAGGGTCTTGCGCAGTTTCTGATACTGGCCAAGAATTTCAGCCGCCAGCTGGCACACCTCTTTCATGCGCTGGGCCATTTCCCCGCGATGGCCGGCCAGGCGCCGGGCGAAGGCCTGCTCGTCCCGGATGTCCTGGCCGTCGGCAAGGAAGGTCCGGTCGAGAATCAGGGCCAGCAGCTCCCATTCCAGATCCCGCTTTCCCCTGCTCCGAAGATGGCCGGGGGCACCGGGGGCCTTGGCATACTGCAATCGCAACTGCTGCAGGCCCGGCAGTTTTTTCTTCAGCTCACGGATTTCCCTGGGCATGGCCAGCATGAACAACCGGCGCAGCCCTTCCCGGTGAGACTGGCGGGCCTCGGCTTCGGAGCCGTACAGTTCCACGGCCACGCTGTCACCCTCATCCTTCAGGGCGGGCCACAGGGTCAGGCGGATGCCCCGGCTGTCGCTTTCCACCTGTTCCGGCAACGGGCCAAAGTCCCAGCGGCTCATGCCCCGGCGCTCCAGGGGATGAGCCTGGTCGGGTTCCGGCATGACGGTTTCCAGGTCGCCATACTGTTTTTGCAAGGCCAGCAGATCCCGGCCCGCCCCCAGGGTCTTGCCCTGGCCGTCGATAACCCGCACACGCATGCGCAGGTAGTCCGGCAGGCCCTCCAGGTCCCAGGCATCCTCGGGAACATGCACCCCGCCGGACAGGCTCTTGAGTTCCGCGCCCAGGGCCTGCACCAGGGGCGTGTCCGAGGGTTGCAGCTTTTGCAGGGCGCGGGCGGCAAAATCTGGCACGGGCACGAAAGCCTTGCGCAGGGACTTGGGCAGCCCCTTGATGAGCGCGATGATCTTTTCTTCCAGCAGGCCGGGCACCAGCCAGTCCAGGCGGCCCGGGCTGATCTGGCGCAGCACGCCGGCGGGAGCCACCAGGGTCACGCCATCCGCCGCGTGACCGGGCTCGAAGCGGTATTCCAGGGGCAGGCTCATGCCGTGCAGTTCCAGTGTTGTCGGGAACCGGGCCTCGGCGGCGGCATCGGTTTCCCGGGCCAGCACATCCTCCAGTTCCATGTGCAGAATGCGCGGCTGTTTGCGGCTGACTTTGCGCAGCCATTTCTCCAGCTGGGGGACGCTGTAGATGCCCTCGGGAATGCGCTGGTCATAGAAGGCGTACATGCGCTCCTCGTCCACCAGCAGGTCGGGACGCCGGGTGCGGGCCTCCATGTCCCGCACATATTCCACCAGCTCCCGGTTGTGCCGCCAGAAAGGCGCGCGGGTTTTCATATCCCCTTCCACCAGGCCAAAGCGGATAAAGATCTCCCGGGACTGAACGGGGTCGATGGGCCCGAAATTCACCCGACGCCTGGGCACCAGCACCAGGCCGAACAAAGTGACTTTCTCATAGGCCCCCACCTGCCCGCGCCGCCCCTGCCAGTGGGGCTCGGAATAGCTGTGCTTGAGCAGATGCCCGGCCAGGGACTCCACCCATTCAGGCTGAATGCGGGCGCAGCCCCGGCCATAAAGCTTGGTGGTCTCCACCAGCTCCGCCGCCATGATCCATTTGGGGCGGGCGCTGAACTGGCTGGAACCGGGAAAGATGTGAAACCGGCTGTTGCGCGCCCCCAGGTAGCCCTCCCCCTTGCCCGTCTGGCGGAAGCCGACGTGACTGAGCAGGCCGGACAGCAGGGCCTTGTGGATGGTTTCGTAACCGGGATCTTCCTGATTGTCCCGGTAGCCCATTTCATGCAGCTGGGTACGCAGCTGTTTGTGAATGTCCTGCCACTCCAGGATGCGGGTATAGGACAGAAAATATTCCCGGCACAGGCGGCGGAACTTGCGCTGGGTGAGGTGGCGGCGTTTTTCCTGGATGAACTTCCACAACGCCCACCAGGCCAGGAAATCCGATTCCTCGTGGGCGAACAGGGCATGGGCCTCGTCCGCCTGCTCACGCTTGTCGTGGGGACGGTCGCGGGGATCCTGCACGGACAGGGCGGCGGCGATGACCAGCACTTCCCGCAGGGCATGGGTATGGGCGGCCTCCAGGAGCATGCGCCCGATGCGCGGGTCCACGGGCAGCCGCGCCAGCTTGCGCCCCAGCTGGGTGATCTTCCCCAGACCGTCCACCGCACCGATTTCCTCCAGCACCCGGTAGCCGTCCTTCACCTGACGCCTGTCCGGCGGGTCGATGAAGGGGAAGGCTTCGATATTGCCGAAGCCCAGCAGCTTCATCTGCAGGATCACCGCCGCCAGATTGGTGCGCAGAATCTCCGGCTCGGTGAACTCGGGACGGCTGGCGAAATCCTCCTCCGTGTACAGGCGGATGCAGATGCCTTCCGCCACTCGCCCGCAGCGGCCCTTGCGCTGGTTGGCGGAGGCCTGGGAAATGCGCTCCACGGGCAGGCGCTGGATCTTGCTGCGATGACTGTAGCGGCTGATGCGGGCATAGCCCGTGTCGATGACATGGCGGATGCCCGGCACCGTGAGGGAGGTTTCCGCCACGTTGGTGGCCAGCACGATGCGCCGCTGGCCGGACGACCGGAAGATGCGCCCCTGCTCCGCCGGGCTGAGGCGGGCGTACAGGGGCAGCACCTCGGTGACCTGCAGGCGGTGCTTGCGCAGGCTCTCGGCCGTCTCGCGTATCTCCCGCTCGCCGGAGAGGAATACCAGAATGTCCCCCCGGTCTTCCCGGGACAGTTCGTCCACGGCGTCCAGGATGGCCTGCTGGGTGGCGTCGCCCCGTTCGCCGCTTTCTTCCTCGTCTTCTTCCGGCGGACGGTAACGTACTTCCACGGGATAGGTGCGGCCGGACACCTCGATGATGGGCGCATCCCCGAAGTGCCGGGAAAATTTCTGCGGGTCGATGGTGGCGGAGGTGACGATGAGCTTGAGATCCGGGCGTTTGCCCAGCAGCTGCTTCAGGTAACCCAGAAGAAAATCAATGTTCAGGCTGCGCTCATGAGCCTCGTCCAGGATGATGGTGTCATACTCGTTGAGCCAGCGATCCTGTTGAATCTCCGCCAGCAGCATGCCGTCGGTGAGCAGCTTGATATGGGTGGTTTCGCTCACCCTGTCGTGAAAACGCACCTTGTAGCCAACGGCAGTGCCCAGTTCCCGGCCCAGTTCCGAGGAAATGCGGCTGGCCAGGCTGCGGGCGGCAATGCGCCGGGGTTGGGTATGGGCGATGCGTCCGAACACCCCGCGGCCAATGTCCAGGCAGATCTTGGGCAGCTGGGTGGACTTGCCCGAACCCGTCTCCCCGCAGAGGACGATGACCTGGTTGTCACGGATCAGCGCCCGGATCTCCTCCAGGCGGGCGCTGATGGGCAGATCCGGAGGACAGTCCGGCACCGGCAGGGAAGCCCGCCGCGCCAGGGCCAGGCTGCGGGACTTGTCGATACGCGCCTCCACGTCCGCCAGAGCCTCGGCGACGTCATGTCCCTGGCGCAAGCGGCGGGAAAGATTGTCCAGCTGGCGGCGCAGACGGTGCCGGTCACGAATCAGACACTCGTCCAGTTGTTCCTTGAGGGTATGGGGCATGACGCGGGTTCAGCACCAGTCGGGCAGGTCGATATCGCGCTCCAGCAGTTCCTGCACATTGGCGGCAATGGCGCGGTAGCCGACATTGCCGTAAAGGCGCTGGCGGCCCTCGTTCATGATCCAGGTGGGACTGCCTTCTATCATGCGATTGCGGTGCTCATCGGCATCCAGTGCCAGGGCAGCATAGGCGTTGCCATTGCGAATCTCTTCTTCCACCGCTTCCACGGAAATGTCCAGAGCGCGCAGCTGGTCGTGCAGAACCTCTTGCCGGGCGATGTTGCGCAGGTCGCGGAAGAAGGCCAGACGCAGGCGCCAGGTCAGTTCCTCGAAAGCATCCCTGCCCTGGTGACCGGTTTCCGGCAGCCTGCCCTGCCCGGCCAGGAGCTGCACGGCCTTGAGGGTCAGGTGCACGGGCATGGAAGAGGCCGGGATGTTGCGCGTCCAGATATCCGGGTGAATCTCCACATGGGGAAAGTGCGCGCCCAGTTCCCGCACGTGACGGGAATAGCCCGCATAGCCCCCGTCCTCATAACCCTGGCCGATGCGCACCTCATTGTTGCCAAACAGGGTGATGAAATGGCAGTTCAGGCGGATGCGGGCGCCGAACTCCTGCTTCAGTTCATCCACCTTGATCTGGGCGAAATAGGCCCACACGCAGAGGATGTCCGTGTAGTAATCGATGACGATAACACGCTTGTCCACAGGCATTATTCCGGTACGAACAAAAGGGTGTACATGCTACCATTATGACGCCCGTCCATCTCTAACCCAAGGAGGAGAAACATGGGAACCGGCACTATCGTCACCATCGTCATCGTGGTCGTCATTCTCGGCCTGATCATGTACGTCATCGGGATCTACAACACCCTGGTGACCCTGAAGAACCGTTACAAGAACGCTTTTGCCCAGATCGAGGTGCAGCTCAAGCGCCGCTACGATCTCATACCCAACCTCATGGAGACTGCCAAGGCCTACATGAAGCACGAGCGGGAAACCCTGGAAGCGGTCATCAACGCCCGTAACGCCGCGGCCAACGCCCTGAGCAAGGCCGCCGCCGATCCCGGCGACCCCGAAGCCATCAACGCTTTGGCTGGCAGCGAACAGGCCCTGGCCGGCGCCATGAGCCGCTTCAACATGGTCATGGAGGCCTATCCCGATCTCAAGGCCAACGAGAACATGATGCAGTTCAGCGAGGAGCTGACCAGCACCGAGAACAAGATCGCCTTTGCCCGCCAGGCCTTCAACGACGCGGTCATGGCTTACAACACCTATCGCCAGTCCTTCCCCCAGGTGGTATTCGCCCCCATGTTCGGCCATCCCACCGACGCCAGCCTGCTGGAGTTCGAGGACAGCGCCCAGATGCAGGAAGCGCCCAAGGTTTCCTTCTGAGAGTCTGAATCTCCATGGATTTCTTCTCCGCCCAGGACGACGCCCGGCGCAAGACACGCTGGCTCATCGTCCTCTTCGTGCTGGCCATCCTTTCCCTGGTGGTGCTGACCAATCTGTTCATCATGCTGTTCGTGGAATATTCCAACGATTACTATGTGCAGAATCACACCCCCATGACCTTCTGGGAGCAGTTCAACTGGTCACGCTTTCTGGCCATCAGCGCCGGGGTTATCGTGGTCATCCTCGCCGGCAGTGGCATTCGCACCCTGAGCCTGCGCGGCGGTGGCAAGACCGTGGCGGAGATGATGGGCGGGCGTCTGGTGTCCGGCAACCCGCGCACGCCCCTGGAGCGCCGCCTGGTGAACGTGGTGGAAGAAATCGCCATTGCCTCGGGCACCCCGGTACCTCAGGTCTATGTCATGGAACATGAGCCCGGCATCAACGCCTTCGCCGCCGGCTACAGCACTGGCGATGCCGTGGTGGCGGTCACCCAGGGCACCCTGGAGAAGCTCAACCGGGCGGAATTGCAAGGGGTCATCGCCCACGAGTTCAGCCATATCGTCAACGGCGACATGCGGCTGAACATTCGTCTCATCGGCATACTCTTCGGTATTCTCATGGTGGCGCTGATCGGCCGCCTGCTGTTCCGCTGGGGCGCCCTGGGCGGTCGCCGCAGCAGGGAAAACAATGGCCTGCCCCTCATCGCCCTGGGGCTGGGCCTGATCATTCTCGGATACGTGGGCGTGTTCTTCGGCAACCTCATCAAGGCC
Source organism: Sedimenticola sp. (assembly GCA_027026755.1). Lineage (GTDB taxonomy): Bacteria > Pseudomonadota > Gammaproteobacteria > Chromatiales > Chromatiaceae > Thiolapillus. The sequence goes on from JALVNE010000074.1 coordinate 16,569, forward strand.
GCCGTGAGCCGCCAGCGGGAATTTCTGGCGGACGCCTCCGCCGTGCAGTTCACCCGGGATCCCACGGGCATCGCCGGCGCCCTGATGAAGATCGGCGGCGACAGCCAGGGCGGCCTCATCAACCACCCGGACGCGGAAGAACTCAGCCACGCCTATTTCGAGGAAGGCGTCCCCCATATGTTCACTTCCCTGTTCGCCACCCATCCCCCCCTGGAACACCGCATCCGCAAGGTGCTGCCCAGCTGGGACGGGGAATTCGTGGTGCCGACCAAACCCGATCTTGCGCAAATTCAGAAAGAAGAAGACGCCAGAACCAAACCCCGCGTGGAGCCCCAGGACGTGATGCTGGGTGGCGTCATTCTGGGCAGCGTGCTGGACAACATCGACAAGGCCGGCTCACCGGAAGCCGCCAACGTGCAGCAGGCCCGGCTGATGCTGGAGTATCTGCCCGGCGAACTGCACGAGGCCGCCCAGGAGCCTTACGGCGCCCGCGCCCTCATCTACGCCCTGGTGCTGGACGAGAACCGGGAGGTGCTCAAAAAACAGATGTGGCACCTGCAGGACAATGCGGACACGGGCGTGGCCATGCTCACGGAAAAACACATGGGTCTGGTGAAACGGCTGGCCCCCAAGCTGCGCCTCACCCTGGTGGACCTGGCCATGCCGGCCCTGCGCCAGCTGTCCCCGGAACAGTACCGCCGCTTCAAGGACAATCTCCAGGCCCTCATCGAAATGGACGGCGAGATCACCGCCTTCGAATGGGCCCTGCACCGCATCATCCTGCACAACCTGGACGCCCATTTCGAGCACCGCATCTCCCGCATCGGCCGCTACAAGCAGTTGTCGAAGCTGTCGGGGGAAATTGCCCTCATGCTCAGCTACCTGGCCCACAATACCCATGACAGCAAGATGGATGCCCTGCACGCCTTCCAGGCGGCGGCCAGGGAGCTGGAGATGGAAGGCCTGAAATTCCTCAACGAATCAGAGCTGG